>CAYLIT010000038.1:0-12006 GCA_964383835.1 uncultured Eubacteriales bacterium | reverse complement strand
CGGCGGTTTGCCGCCGTGTTCCTGGATATCTACATGGGCGGGATGGACGGCATGAGCGGGGTCTGTTCCCCCGGCACCCTGCATCCCGTCAAGACCGTCACCTTTGCCTTTTATAAGCCCTGCCACCTGCTGGCCGATTGCGGTCGGGTGGTGTTGGCAGATATCGGTATTCCTGCGCGGTATGCCGAAAGCATCAACCGCAGTACCCTTGTGCCCGAACTCCCGCCCCGCTCTGCGTGGGGGCATAAAAACAGCTACGGTGCCGTCGGGCTTCGCGTGGGCGCCTCCCAATACCCCGGCGCCGCCGCATTGGCGATCTTAGGTGCCTTGAAGAGCGGCGCAGGGCTGGTGTATGCCTACCTGCCGGAATCGGTTCGCACCGCGGCCGCCGCCAAGTTCTACGGCCCGGTACTCCACGGTGAAGAGGAGTATGTTGGCGGCAAATTTAACGCCTTTCTTTTTGGGAGCGGCGTAGGGCGTGACGGAAACGGTCTGCGTCAGTTGCATGAGCTTTGGTGCTTGTCCTGCCCCTTGGTGGTGGATGGTGACGGACTTTGGCATCTTATGCATATGGAGCATCTGCGCGAGCGGAATGCAGTTACCGTGCTGACCCCCCATATGGGTGAATTTGCCCGCCTGATTGCGCGCCCCATCGCTGAGGTACAGCAAAACCGCGTCGCCCTTGCCGAAGCGTTTGCAAAAGAAAATAAGGTGATTTTAGTCTTAAAGGACGTGGCCACCTTAGTGACCGACGGCACCCGTACCGAGATTTTGTCCGCCCCCTGCTCCGGCTTAGCCAAGGGCGGGAGCGGAGACCTCCTGGCAGGTCTTTTGGCAGGCCTTTTGGCAGACAATGGCGATGGCTTTACCGCCGCCAAGACTGCCGTTTATCTGCATAACCGCGCAGGGCACCTGGCCCTGCAACGCCATAGCCCCCGCGCCCTGCAGCCCGAAGAGGTAGCGGAGCATCTCGATCAAGCCTGGATGGAGCTGGAAGATGGAGCATTTTAAGAGAACCTGGGCAGAGATCGACCTCTCTGCCATTGCTGAAAATCTGAATACCGTCCGCCGTCAGGTGGGGGAGGAAACGCAGGTGATGGCCGTCGTTAAGGCCGATGCCTACGGCCACGGCGTCCGCAATGTGGCCCCCTATCTGCAGGAGCTGGGTGCCGATCAGTTCGGCGTAGCCTGCCTGCAGGAGGCGGTGGAGCTTAGGGAACTGGGGATCACCAGGCCCAT
Source organism: uncultured Eubacteriales bacterium (assembly GCA_964383835.1). Classification (GTDB taxonomy): domain Bacteria; phylum Bacillota; class Clostridia; order Oscillospirales; family QAKW01; genus QAKW01. The sequence goes on along the minus strand of CAYLIT010000038.1, from coordinate 10,767 downwards.
CCTGATCTTAGGCTATACCCCGCATCAATATTTTGGCACCCTGGCGCAATTTGAGCTTTCCCAAACGGTCTTTTGCCTTGAGGATGCGGAAGCCCTCAGCCGCGCAGGGGAAGAGGCAGGCAAAAGGATCGCCGTCCACGCCGCCCTCGATACCGGCATGGGGCGGATCGGCTTCGATGCCTTTGAGCCTCAAAATGCCGCCGATGCGGTGGCGCACCTCGCCACCTTGCCCGGCATCACTCTCGAGGGGCTGTTCACCCACTTTTCGGTGGCAGACACCGATGGGGAGGAAGCCTATACCGAGGCCCAGCTGAAGCGTTTTGTTGCCGTCCGTGACCTGTTGAAGGCGCGGGGCGTCACCCCCTTGTGCCACGCGGCAAACAGCGCCGCCGTCTTTTTGGGGAAGGACTATCATTTCGACCTGGTCCGCGCCGGCATCGTGCTCTACGGCTTAGAGCCGGGCGGCAGAGAAAATCCTTACCGCCCTGCCATGACCGTCAGGACTCTCGTTTCCTTTGTGAAAGAGCTGCCCGCCGGTCGGGATATCAGCTACGGCCGCCGTTATACCACTCAAAAGCCTGTAAAGGTTGCAACCTTGACAGTTGGTTATGCCGACGGTTATCCCCGGGCCCTCGGGAAGGGCGGCTATGTGCTGATAAATGGCTCTGCGGCGCCGATTTTGGGTACCGTCTGTATGGATCAGATGATGGTGGACGTCACCGACGTTCCCTGCAAGGCGGGGGATGAAGCCATCCTGATGGGTGGCGGCATCGACTGGAACGAGCTGGCGGTGCGCTTAGGCACCATCCATTATGAATTAGTCTGCGGCATCAGTAAGCGGGTGCCCAGGATCAAGAGGTAAGTTATGAATATCGTTCATTTGAAGTATGCCGTCGAGATCGCCAAGACCCAATCCATCAGCAAGGCGGCAGAAAATCTTTATATGGGCCAGCCGAACCTTAGCCGCGCCATCCGCGAGCTGGAGGAAAGCCTTGGGATCGTCATCTTCAACCGTACCACCAAGGGGATCTCCATCACCCCGGACGGCGAGGAATTTTTGCAGTATGCCAAGCGCATCATCGCCCAGGTGGACGAGATGGAGGAGCTGTATACCAACGGCAAGCAAAACCGTAAGCGCTTTTCGGTCTCTTGCCCCCGCGCCAGCTACATCGGCGCTGCCTTTACCGACTTCGCAGCCAGCCTGGATACCGACGGGCCGGCCGATATATATTATAAAGAAACAAACTCCATGCGCACCATCACCAATGTGGTGAAGGAGGAGTTCAATTTAGGCATCGTCCGTTATCAGGAAAGCTTTGATCGGTATTTCAAGAACCAGTTCACCGAAAAAAAGCTGGTCAGCCAGACGATCGCCGAGTTTTCCTACTGCCTTTTGATGAACCGCGAGCACCCTCTGGCAGGCCGTGAAGAGATCGGCCTTGAGGAGTTGGAGCCGTATTTTGAGATCTGCCACGCAGACCCTTACGTACCCAATCTGCCGTTGATCGACGTGAAGAAGGCGGAACTATCCGAGTACGTGGATAAGCGGATCTATATCTACGAGCGCGCCAGCCAGTTCGGTCTGCTCAAGCAGATGCCCAACGCCTTTATGTGGGTCTCCTCGGTGGGGGATGATACTCTGGAGCAATTCGGGCTGGTCAAAAAAGAGTGTGCCGCCAACCGCAAGATCTATAAGGACGTGCTGATCCACCGCAAGGGCTATAAATTCTCGGCACTGGACCAGGCTTTTATCGATTGCTTGAATCGTGCCAAGGAACGATACTTAAACGTGAAATAATGCAGACTGTCAAAAACCTCCGCAGGAGTTTTTTGGACACGCTTTTTCAGTTATGCCATTAAAAGCATAAAGTTATGCCTTTTTTACATTTGTCTTTGCTTTTTCTTTCTTCTATAATTAAATTTATGTGAAAGTGAGGATGAAAAAGCATGAATATGACTCTGACCGTCTTTCGCAGACTGTCGTTATATCTGTATTATCTCAAGCAGCTGCCCAAAGAGGTGACCCGCATCTCTGCCACCACCATTGCAAACGATCTGGGGCTGGGCGAGGTGCTGGTGCGTAAGGAGCTGAGCCACGCCAGCGGCGCCGCAGGGCGTCCCAAGACCGGCTACGTGGTCTCTACTTTGATCTGCGCTTTGGAGAATTTTTTGGGTTATAACACCCTCTACCGCGCCATCGTTGTGGGTGCAGGAGAACTGGGCCACGCCCTGATGAAGCAAGAGGGCTTTTCGGATTTCGGTCTGTACATTGCCGCCGGCTTCGATACCAATGACTCGGTCATCGGCACCCAGGCGGCCGGCCGCCCCATTTTGTCCCTTGCAGATCTGGAGCGATTTTGCGAGCAACAGCCGGTGGAGCTGGGCATCATCACCGTGCCTAAAAATGCCGCCCAAGAGGTCTGTGACCGTTTGGTGGCCTGCGGCATCCGCTCTATCTGGAGCTTTGCTCCCACACCGTTGAAGGTGCCCGAAGGTGTCAAGGTTCATTACGAAAATCTTTCTGCCTCCTTGGCATTACTGACCAACCATTTAAGAGAAACCGAAAAAAGTGCGTTATAAACGCACTTTTTTGCATTTTTTTTCATAAAACCTTGACAAACGCATAAAAACAGGCTTATAATATCAATAATATTTTTAAAGAAAGGGTAGCAGAAATGGCCAAACGAAACAATCGATTTTATTACTGTCACACGGACTTTCTGTCTACCGCCGATTGCGAGCGCTGAATTTCAAGGCGTTTGCCGGATCAGTTAAAACAGAAAGCCCGCACTTCCTTATGCCGTGGAGCATAGCAGGATGCGGGTTTTTATATTTTAATAAGGAAGTTGATTATGGATCTTTCACCCAAAATGCTGGAGCTTGGCAAAAAAAGCTCGGTCATCCGCGAAATCTTTGAATACAGTAAGCGCCGCAAGGCCGAGATCGGGGCAGAGAACGTCTTTGATTTCAGCATCGGCAACCCCAGCGTACCGGCACCGGAGATTGTGACCGATACTATGCGCCGTCTTTTGGACGAGGGCGACCCGGTTCAGCTCCACGGCTATACCGCCGCCTCCGGGGATCCCGAGGTGCGTCGTAAGCTGGCCGAGGGGATCAACCGTGAGTTCGATGCCGGTGTCCGTGGCGAGCTGATCTATATGACCTGCGGTGCCGCCGCATCGCTGACCATCTCCATGGCGGCCATCACCCAGCCGGAGGATGAGATCATCGTTTTTGCGCCCTATTTCCCGGAATATCGGGTGTTTGCGGAGCACGCCGGTGCAAAGCTGGTGGAGCTGCCCTGCCGTCCCGGCGATCTTCGCCCGGATCTTGATGCTCTGGAGCAGAGCATCAATCTCCACACCAAGGCCGTTTTGATCAATTCCCCCAACAATCCCACCGGTGTTATTATTCCCGCCGCCGATCTGACCCGTATGGCAGAGATCTTGCGCAAGAAGCAAGAGGAATTCGGTCACGTCATCTACCTCATTGCCGATGAGCCCTACCGTAAGCTGGTGTGGAACGGGGAAGAGGTCCCCTACGTTACCAAGTTTTACGATAATTCCCTGGTCTGCTACTCCTTCAGTAAGGCAGTTTCCCTGCCCGGTGAGCGGATCGGTTATATTTTAGTTTCTCCTACCATGAAAAATGCCGGCGACGTTTATGCCGCCATCTGCGGTGCAGGACGGGCGTTGGGCTTTGTCTGCGCCCCCAGCCTTCTGCAGTTCACCGTGGCCGAATGTGCCGACGCCACCTCGGATTTCAGCATCTACCGTAAAAACCGCGAAATTTTATTGCGTGAGCTGACCCGTATCGGCTATGAGGTCATCCCGCCGGACGGTGCCTTCTATCTCTTTGTGAAGGCCTTGGAGCCGGATGCCAACGCATTTTATGAAAGAGCGAAAAAGCAAGAGCTATTGCTGGTTCCGAGCGATTCCTTCGGGTGCCCCGGCTTTGTCCGGATCGCCTATTGCGTCACCACCGAGCAGATTGAGCGGGCGATCCCCGCCTTTGAAAAATTATACGAGGACTATCAAAAATGAGCAAATTAGACGAAGCAAGAAAGCAAATAAACGAGATCGATCAGAAGATGGCAGACCTTTTCGCCGCCCGGATGAAGGCGGTGGGGGTCATTGCCGCCTATAAAAAGGAGCACGGTCTGCCGATTTTGGATACCGCCCGGGAAGAAGAGGTCATTCGTAAGAACGCTCAGTATATGCCGGACGAAGCACTGAAATCATATTATGTAAACTACTTAAAGTACAATATGTCCCTGTCCCGTAGCTATCAGCACCGCCTGTTGGAGGGGATGCGGGTGGCCTACAGCGGCGTCCCCGGCGCCTTTGCCGATATTGCCGCAGGGAAGATCTTCCCCGACGGCTCCGCAGTGCCCTATAAGGACTTCAAGGCCGCTTATGAAGCGGTGGTCAGCGGCGAGTGCGACTGTGCGGTACTGCCCATCGAGAACAGCTACCAGGGCGACGTTTCCCAGGTGATGGATCTGGCCTTCTTCGGTTCGCTGTTCATCAACGGCATCTATGATATGGAGATCGTGCAGAACCTGGTAGGTGTGGACGGTGCCACCGCAAAGGACGTGCGGGAGGTCATCAGCCATCCCCAGGCCCTCGGTCAGTGTGCCGAGTATATCCGTGACCACGATCTTATCACCCACGAGTGCACCAATACCGCCGTAGCCGCCAAAAAGGTGGCCGAGGACGGCAGAATCGATCAGGCGGCCATCGCCAGCACCGAGACCGCCGCCCTTTACGGGCTCAAGGTGCTGGATAAGAGCATCAACGCCAGCAGTATCAATACCACCCGTTTTGCGGTGTTCTCCCGTTTTGCCAGCCGCAACGTTCAGCGTGATAACTACTTTGTTATGAACTTCACCGTAAAGAACGAGGCGGGCGGCCTGGGTAAAGCCATCTCCGCCATCGGTGACGCTGGCTTCAACCTGCGGGCGTTGAAGAGCCGTCCCAGCAAGGATCTGATCTGGGAGTATTATTTCTTCGCCGAGGGCGAGGGCAACGTCAACAGCGAAAAGGGCGCGCAGATGCTCTCTGAGCTGAAAAAGCATTGCAGTACCGTCAAGGTGGTCGGATCCTTTGAAAAAGAACAAAAATTGGAGCGATAAACCATGATCATTTCCATGAATTTAGGTGCAGACAGCTACGATATCCTTTTGGAACGGGGCGCCCTTTCCAAGGCAGACCGATTTTTCATGCTGGATCGCAAGGTGCTGATCGTCACCGATAGCGGGGTTCCTGCCCAATATGCCGAAACCGTAGCACACTGCTGTAAGACCCCCTTTATCGAGGTCTTTCCTCAAGGGGAAGCGCAAAAGAATATGGATACCTACCAGGATATCCTTGCCCGCCTTGTAAAAGAAGGCTTTTCCCGCACCGACTGCGTGGTGGCGGTAGGTGGCGGCGTCACCGGCGATATGGCCGGTTTTGCGGCGGCTTCTTATATGCGGGGCATCGATTTCTATAACGTCCCCACTACCTTGCTTTCGCAGGTGGACTCTTCCATCGGCGGTAAGGTGGCCATCGATTTTAAGGGCTATAAAAACATCGTGGGCGCCTTCTATCAGCCAAAGGGCGTGTTGATCGACCCGGAGGTGTTAAAGACGTTACCGGACCGTCAGATCGCAAACGGCCTTGCCGAGTCCGTTAAAATGGCGGCTACCAACGATAAAGAGCTGTTTGCATTTATCGAAGAGAACGATCCCCTTGCCAATCTCGATAAGATCATCGAAGGCTCCTTACGCATCAAAAAGGACGTGGTGGAGCAGGATACCAAGGAGCAGGGTCTGCGCCGGGTGCTGAACTTCGGTCACACCGCAGGTCACGCCATCGAAACGGTGTCCGGCCTTTCGGGGCTGTATCACGGCGAGTGCGTGGCCTTGGGGATGCTGATCATGGCAGATCCCGAGCCCCGTGAGCGCCTGCGTGCCGTTTTAGAAAAGGTGGGACTGCCCACCTCTTATACCTACGATAAAGAACAGGTCATCGAGGCAATGACCATGGATAAGAAGGTGGCAGGGGGGATGATTACCGTGGTGGATCTGCCCGCCATCGGTCAGTTCGAGTTGAACAAAATTTCCCTTGAAACCTTAAAACAACGCATGATGGAGGTTTTATAACCTTATGAAAAATACCTTTGGTAATCAACTCACCGTCACCATCTTCGGTGAGAGCCACGGAAACGGCATCGGTGTAGTTCTCGACGGTCTGGCGCCCGGAATGCCGGTAAACGAAGAATTCATCAACGCTCAACTGGCTAAGCGCCGTCCGGCGGGCAAGATCTCTACTGCCCGGCGGGAGATGGACGAATATACTATCCAAAGCGGTGTGTTCGAGGGGCATACCACCGGCACCCCCCTTTGTATCACCATCCCCAATACCGCCCAGCACTCCAAGGACTATTCCGCAACCCGCAGTAAGGCCCGCCCGGGTCACGCGGATTATACCGCTTATTGTAAATACCACGGCTTCGAGGACTATCGGGGCGGCGGCCATTTCAGCGGACGTATCACTGCCGGTCTTGTAGCGGCAGGTGGCTTGCTGATCCCCACCTTGGAGAAAAAGGGGATCCGCATTGCTACCCATATCTCCCGCTGTGCGGGAATCGACGATCGTAAAATCACCGGCATTGAAGATATGAATACCTTGCAGAATAAGGACTTTCCGGTGCTTTCGGCAGAGTCTGCCGAAAAAATGAAGGCTGCCATCGAAGCGGCCGCCGCCGAGGGCGACAGCGTGGGCGGCGTTCTGGAAACGGTCATTACGGGAATGCCCGCAGGGGTAGGGGAGCCTTGGTTCGATACGGTGGAGGGGCTTTTGTCCCACGCCCTGTTCAGTATCCCTGCCGTCAAGGGCGTTTCCTTCGGTGATGGCTTTGACCTTGCCGACCGGCGGGGGAGTGAGGCCAACGACCCCTTTACCTATCGTGAAGGTCAAGTGGTCACCACCAAAAACAGTAACGGCGGCATCAACGGCGGTATCACCAACGGAATGCCTGTTCGTATCCTGACCGTCATTAAGCCCACCCCCTCTATTTTCAAAGAACAACAAACGGTGGATTTCCTCGAGGGTGAGGACACCACCCTGCAGCTGCAGGGGCGACACGATCCCTGTATTGTCCACCGCGCCTGCGTGGTGACCGAAAGCGTCTGCGCCATGGTGGTGGCAGATCTGCTGGCAGGTCGCTTCGGCACCGATTATCTGGGGGAATGACCATGACCTACGGCTGTATCGGTGAAAAACTCGGCCATAGCTTTTCTCGGGAGATCCATCAGCGGCTGGCCGACTATACTTACGAACTAAAAGAACTCACCCCCGAAGAATTGGTCGCCTTCATGGAAGAAAAGGCTTTTTCTGCCATCAACGTGACCATCCCCTATAAGCAGGACGTTATCCCTTATTTATACGAGATCAGCCCCCAGGCCAAGGCCATCGGGGCGGTCAATACCATCGTTAATCGGGACGGTAAGCTTTTCGGCTATAATACCGACTTTTTCGGAATGCGCGCCCTTATTCGACGGGCGGGCATCGAGGTCGGCGGTAAAAAGGTGCTGATCCTCGGCAGTGGCGGAACCTCCCGTACTGCCCGTGCGGTGGCACAGGATCTGAATGCCCGTGAAATCTTGGTGGTCTCCCGCACCGGCAACGAAGGTATCACCTACGAGGATGCCCGAATTCATCACGCTGATGCTGAAATCATCGTCAATACCACTCCCTGCGGGATGTACCCCAATATCCGCACCGTTCCCTTGAATATCGACGATTACCCGTGTTTGGAAGGGGTTGTGGATGCGGTGTATAACCCCCTGCGCACCGAGCTGGTGATGCGGGCGGCAGAACGGGGAATCCCCGCCGTCTGCGGTCTTTATATGCTGGTCGCTCAGGCCGCCTTTGCGGTGGAATTCTTTTTGGATACCACCGTCCCCGCCGAAAAGATCGAAGCGGTCTATCGCTCGATGGTGGCGGAAAAGCAGAATATCGTGCTGACCGGGATGCCCGGCTCGGGTAAATCCACCGTAGGCAAGCTGTTGGCTCAAAAACTGGGTAAAACCTTTATGGATACCGACACGCTGCTCACCGAGCGGGCGGGCAGAACCCCTGCCGAGATCATCAATTCCGAGGGCGAGCCTGCTTTCCGTGATCTGGAAAGCGCTGTTATCCGTGATGCGGCGGCAGAAACCGGCTGTATCATTGCCACAGGCGGCGGCGCTATTTTAAGGGACGAGAATATCAAGGAGCTCAAGCGCAACGGACGGCTGTACTTTTTGGATCGCCCCCTAAGCGAGATCCTTCCCACCGACGACCGTCCGCTTTCCGGAAATCGGGAACAGCTTGAAAAACGTTACCAAGAGCGGTATCAGCGCTACTGCGATACCGCTGATCATATCATCTCTCCGGCCTCGGTGCTGGACGAGGTATGTAAACAAATTATCGAGGATACAGAAGCATGAAAATACTTGTCATCAACGGCCCCAATCTGAATATGTTAGGTATCCGTGAGCCGGATATCTACGGTCGCGAGACCTACGAGAGCCTCCTGCAGAAGATCGGCGACCATGCCGCCCAAAAGGGGGTAGAGGTTCGCTTTTATCAGTCTAACCACGAAGGGGGGCTGGTGGATGCTATTCAGGGCGCTTACAATACGGTGGATGCCGTCGTCATCAACCCCGGCGCCTATACCCATACCAGCATCGCGATCCTGGATGCGGCCAAATCGGTGGGACTTCCCATGGTGGAGGTACATATCTCCGACGTGAGCCAGCGTGAGGATTTCCGTCAGGTCAGCTATATTCGTGCCGCCTGTATTGCAACCATTGCCGGCCACGGTACCGACGGTTATCTTGAGGCTATTGATCTTTTAATGGAGAATGAGGCATGAACGTTACGATCAAACCGGGATTCGCCCGCGGCAAGGTCAAAGCGCCCCCCTCCAAGAGTATGGCGCACCGTTATCTCATCGCCGCCGCCCTGGCAAAGGGAGAGAGCACCGTCCGTGGCATTGAATACTCCCAGGACGTGCTGGCGACCATCGATTGCTTGCGTGCATTGGGGGTCGAGGTGCAAACTGCAGGGGATATTGTAACCGTCAAGGGCGGTCTGCAGGCTCCCAAAGAGCCACTCCTGTGTCGTGAAAGTGGCAGTACACTGCGGTTTTTCTTGCCGCTATGCCTGTTGTTCGGTACCCCTGCGACTTTAAAGGGAAGCGACCGTTTGATGGAACGCCCGCTTTCCATTTATGAAACGCTTAGTGCTGAAAAGGGCTTTTCCTTTACACGCAAAAACGGCGAAATTACCGTCTGCGGCAGTCTGCAGAGCGGAAAATATACTGTGGACGGCAGTGTCAGCAGTCAATTTATCACCGGTCTGCTGTTTGCATTGGTTCCCTTGAAGGGCAAGAGCGTTCTGCACCTTACCGGCAAGCTGGAAAGCCGCTCTTATATCGACCTCACCCTCTCGGCCTTAAAAGCCTTTGGTTTTGATGCGGCCTGGAGCGGAGAAGCCGAGCTGACCGTCAACGGCGGCACCGGCACCGCCCGTGATCTCACCGTAGAGGGGGATTGGTCCAACGCCGCCTTCTTCGACGCTTTAACGCTGTTGGGCGGCGCGGTGGAGGTGGAAGGTCTTTCTGCAGACTCTCTGCAGGGAGATCGGGTGTACCGCCCCTATTTTGAGGCCCTTGCCCAGGGCACGCCCACGCTTTCGCTGGCGGATTGCCCCGATCTTGGCCCCATTCTGATGGCGGTGGCCGCCGCCTGCAATGGCGCCGAGCTGATCCATACCGCCCGATTAAAAATTAAAGAAAGCGACCGCGGCACCGCCATGGCAGAAGAACTGGCCAAGTGCGGCGTCAAGGTCACCGTAGAAGAGGATCGCATCCTCATCCCCGGCGGTCAGCTGACCGCTCCCACGGAAGCGTTTTTCGGGCATAACGACCACCGTATCGTCATGTCCATGGCGGTGCTCTGCACCAAGATCGGCGGCACTGTCACGGGTGCCGAAGCGGTGGCCAAGAGCCTGCCGGACTTTTTTGAAAAGCTTTCTGCATTAACTATCGAGGTCATAAAAGATGAAGTTGAATAAAAATGCAAACACCAATATCCTGATCGTGGGTTTAGGCCTACTGGGCGGCAGCTACGCCCGCGCCCTTAAAAAGAAGGGCTACCACGTAGAGGCCATCACCCTGGAGCAGTCCTCAATTGACTACGCTGTGAATGAGGGCATCATCGATGCCGGCTCCGTCACCGTCGATCCCGAAATGGTCGCCCGTGCCGAGCTGGTGATCTTTGCGCTGTATCCCCATGTATTTATCGAGTGGATCGATAAAAACCAGCAGTATTTCACCCCCGGCACCGTGCTGACGGATGTCACCGGCGTCAAGGGGGGCGTGGTGTATGAGATCCAAGAAAAACTCCGCCCGGATGTGGAATTTATTGCCGCCCACCCCATGGCAGGCCGCGAGGTCAGCGGGGTGGAGAACAGCGACGACCGCATCTTCGAAAACGCCAACTATATCGTTGTTCCCACCGAAAAGAATACCGAGCCCGCTATCGCACTTTGCGAAGAGCTGGGCCGCGAGCTGGGCTTCCGTACCGTCTCCCGTCTTACGCCCGAAAAGCACGATGAAATGATCGCTTATCTTTCCCAGCTGACCCATTGCATTGCGGTAACCTTGATGTGCTGCAGCGATAACGAGCACCTTGTAAAATATACCGGCGACTCCTTTCGGGATCTCACCCGGATC
>CAYLIT010000037.1:0-12016 GCA_964383835.1 uncultured Eubacteriales bacterium | reverse complement strand
AGACGATGATGCGGATGCCCTCCACGTCGTGAAAGCCCTCCAGGGCGGCTTTGCCGGTGTCGCCGCTGGTGGCGGTGAGGATGACGATCTCCTCCTTCATGCCGGTCTTGGCACGGGAAGCGGTCATCAGCTGGGGCAGCATGGAAAGCGCCACGTCCTTAAAGGCGCTGGTGGGACCGCGGAACAGCTCCAGCACGTAGCGGTCGCCCACCTGGGCCACAGGAGTCAGCTCGTCCGATTCAAACTTGCCGCAGTAGGCCTTTTTGGCCAGCTCCTCCATCTCTGCGGGGGAAAAGTCCGGCAGAAGAGCCTGCAGGATCCTGGCAGCCATGGGAATGGTGTCCAGATCCAAAAGCTCCTGCCAGTCTAACTTGACTTCAGAAAAATCGGGGATCATATAAAGTCCGCCGTCCGGTGCAATACCGCGCAGGATCGCCTCGGGGCCGGTGGCGGTCAGGTTTTTGTTACGGGTGCTTTGATAGAGCATGATGTTGCCTCCAATAAAAAGATAGTTCTATTTTACAGGAATAAGTTGTTTTCGTCAATTGTTAATTATATTTTTTATAATTATTGTTGACAAATCTTTGAAATTTGGGTATGCTTTAATTGTCACACAATTGTATATATGTTCTGCTATGGGAAAGTCTTTGGTAAAAAGTGTTTCTCTCTCTTTTGCTATTCTCATAGTAGAAGCAATTGTGTGACAACAAGTGAGAGATCCACTTTTTCGGTGCATCTCTCACGAGGTGCACTTTTTTGCTTTAGGAGGATTTTAGAATGAAACTGAAACGATTATTTGCCGTCCTGTTGGCTTGCATCTGCCTGTGCAGTATGACGGTAGCAGTCAAGGCCGAGCCGTCCTCCCCCTATCACGACGTTTCCACAAGCTTTTGGGGCTACGAGGATGTGCTGTTCGTCACCGATCAGCAGTTGATGATGGGTGTGGACGTGGGCAGCTTTGCCCCCAACATGACCCTCAGCCGCGGGATGCTGGCTACGGTGCTCTGGCGGGTAGAGGGTTCTCCTGCGGTGACCGAGGCGGCTCCTTTTACCGATCTCACGCAGGATTGGTATAAAATGCCGGTGGCATGGGCGGCCAAAAACGGCATCGTCAACGGCGTGGGCGACGGTCGCTTCGCCCCCGAGAATGATATCACCCGTGAACAGCTGGTGGTAATGCTCTATCGCTATACCGAGTCTTGCAACTATGTGATGGAGGGGAGCGTTGCCCTTACACACTTTAAGGATCAGGCAACCGTATCCTCCTGGGCCACCGAGGCCATGAAATGGGGCGTCGGCAACGGGCTGATCAACGGCATGGAGGATGCCTCCGGCAACCCCATCCTGGCGCCCACCGCCACCTGTACCCGCGCCCAGGCGGCCGCCATGATCCATCGGTATATGCTGAAGGAGTGGGAGCCGATCGATTCCGGCGAGAACAATACCCCCGGTGATACCACCAATCCCGGCGATAATACCGGCTCCGGCGACGATAATACCTCCGGCGACCCCACCACCCCCAATACCGAGATCACGACCCCCGGCAACGATACCGAAGCAGGGAATTTTGCGAGATATGCAAGCAATCCCATCCTGCTGACGAATAAGCCGGCCAACACCGGCTATACCCTTTCTTATGATATTGATACCACCGGGTTCCTAAAGAACAACGTGAAGCTTACGGATCTGCAGGGAAAGACTCTGACCATTCTTACGGGCGGCAATCTTGCCAACTGGGGCTTTTGGGATGAGGATGGTGAATGGGTCACTGAGTTTGATTGGCTGGACGCCTGTGAGGATACCTACGGTGTGAAGATCAAGTATATCAACTCCAGCTTTAACAGAGCAGAGGATCAGGCTCGGACTTATATGAACGCCGGAAAAACGCTGGATATCCTGCTGACCTATGCCGGCGGCTTCCCGAAATATCTGAACCTCTCCCAGGCGCTGGATCCTTATATTGACGTGAACAACAAAGGCAATTCCCCCGGCGTCAGCGAAATGACCCTGGAGCAGACCAAGTGGGGCGGCAGTTATCGTTGTATCGCTCCCGTGGGTGCGGCAAACGTGCTGTGGTATAATCAGAGCATGGTGCATCAATTCAATCTGCTGGATCCCTACACCCTGTGGAAGCAGGGCAACTGGGATTGGGATGCTTATGAAGCCTTTATGATGTCGGTTCCCAAGAACACCGTCAACGGCGAGACCCTTTACGCTTTCCGTCAGGATGAGAACAGCGTGTTCAGCACCTGGTCGGTGACCAACGGCAAGGGTGCCGTTGAGATCTATAACGGCACCACCCCCGAGCTGATCAATAATTGGAATGAAACGGCCGTTAAGGACTCCTGGAGCTTCATTTCCAAAGTTTTTCGTAAGATCAATTATGCGGATGCCGAAACGGCACTGTATGGGCAGTTATTCACCGGCGACACGGTTCTGATGTCTGAAACGGGGAATACCCTGTTCCCGCAGATCGATTCCACCCCCTACGGGGCGGCAAATCAGTTCCAGTGGGTACCCTTCCCCGAATCCGGCAACGCCGATGGGAAAAACGCCGCCTTTGCTTACGGTTGCACCATGATGCTTCCCAAGCGGATGAAGGAGCAGGATAACGCTCCTTACGCCGTGAAGTTCATGGAGCTTTGGGCCAACCGCTTTACCGAGGCGCTGTACGATTATTACGGGCAGGACAGCAGCATCGGCATGAACGACGTGGCCAAGAGACGGCATTATGATTTCTGTCTGAACAACACCTGGTTCAGCAATCAGATGAACGATTGGAGTACGGTGACCGGCGATGATAAGCTTACGGTCAAAGAATGGCAGACCGCCTTCAGCGATCCCTCCTATGACCTGACCGCCAAAACCGCCGCGATGAGACCCATTGTGAACGGTGCTATCGAAAAGACCATGGATTTCGGTAGTGAGATCGTATAATAAAACAGTGTTTTTGACACGTTAAAAAAATTGCCCTGTCGCATTGCGACAGGGCAATTTTTACGTTGCGATCCCTGCAAACTGGGATTGATAGAGCTTGAAATAGGTGCCTTTCCTGGCTAAGAGGGTATCGTGATCTCCCTCCTCCACCACGCGGCCTTGATCGATGACGATGATCTTATCGGAGTCACGGATGGTGGAAAGCCGGTGGGCGATGATCAGGCTGGTACGGTTTTGCATCAGCTTGACCATGGCCGATTGAATGTGCATTTCGGTACGGGTATCCACCGAAGAGGTGGCCTCGTCCAGAATGAGGATGCTGGGGTCTGCCAGCACCGCCCGGGCGATGTTCAAAAGCTGCCGCTGACCCTGGGAGAGGTTTCCGCCGCCTTCGGTCAGTACGGTGTCGTAACCGTTTTCCAGCCGACGGATAAACCGGTCTGCGCCTGTCGATTCCGCCGCCGCGATAATTTCATCAATGGTGGCGTCGGGGCGGCTGTAGGCGATGTTGCGGGCGATGGTGTCCGAAAACAGCACCGTATCCTGCAGTACGATGGCCAGACTGCGCCGAAGGTCACTGCGGGGAATATCGTTCAGCGGGGTACCGTCCACGGTGACGGCGCCGCTGTCGATGTCGTAGAATCGGGTCAACAGATTGACCACAGTGGTCTTGCCGGAGCCGGTGGCACCTACGATGGCCACCTTCTGCCCGGCTTCGACCTCTAAATCAAAGCCCTGTAGAACCGGTTTTTCCGGCACATAGGAGAAGTGCACGTCCTTAAAGGAAAGGGCGCCCTTGACCGCTTTGGGGTCGTAAGCGGCGGTGCCGCCTGCGTCCTCCACCTCGCTGTCCATTACGTCAAAGATCCGTTCTGCACCGGCAATGGCCGTCTGAATGGCGGCATACTGGTTGGCGATCTCGTTGATGGGGCGGGAGAACTGCTTGGAATAAAGGATAAAGGCCTGAATGGTACCCACCGAGATATGCAGGATATGCTCGGGGGAAAGGCTGGCCAGATACCCGCCCACCAGGGCGATGAGCAAAAAGCCTATGTTGGAGATGAAGTTCATCACCGGGCCCATAAAGCCGCCGAAGATGTTGGCGTAGATGGCGGTCTTTTTCAGCCGGTCGCTGGTGGCGTCGAATTCGGTGATGGCGCGATTCTGGCGGTTATAGGCCACCACGGTGCGATAGCCCGAGACCATCTCCTCCACCTGCCCGTTCACCGCACCTAAGATCCGTTGCTGACGGACGAAGAACTTACGCATGAACTTGGTGATAAAGGTGGAGGCCAGGAGGGTCAGCCCGATGGTCAGGGTGCTGACCATCGCCAAGAGGGGAGAGTAGCAGATCATAATGATAAAACAGCCGCTCACCATCAATACGCTGGAGCAAAGGGATGAGATGGAGCTGGAAACGGTGTTGGAGATATTCTCCACGTCGTTGGTCATCCGGCTTATAATATCGCCGTGATTGTGTCGGTCGGTGTAGCTGATTGGCAGGCGCACCAGATGGGCGAAGAGATCCTTACGCATGGTACGCACGGTCCCTTGCGCCAGCTTGGCTGAAAAGATCCCCTGCAGATAAGTAAAGGCGGCATTCATCAGGTACGAAAGGATCATAAAGCCCAGCATCATCACAAGCTGTGTGGGTAGGTTATCCTCCACCGCGTCGATGGCCCGCTGCTGCAGGGAGGGCGCCAGCAGATTGGTGCCGGTGATCAGAAGGGTAAAGGTCAACAGCAGGAAGAAGGTCCGGCGGTTACGGCCGATGTAGCCGATCAGCCGCTTGAGGGTCTCCTTCATGTTCTTGGGCTTTTCTACTTCCATCAGGGGGCCTCTGCGGCCGCCTCCGGGACGCATGGGATTCATGGAAGGTTGATTTCTGGGTTCAGCCATTGAACTCGCCTCCTTCCTTGGCCTGGGAACGATAGATCTCCTGATAGACGGTGCTGGTCTTCAGCAATTCTTCATGGGTACCGACGGCGGCTAAGGTGCCGTCCTCCAGCACCGCAATGCGGTCGCAATCCTTCACGCTGGCGATCCTTTGGGCCACGGTGATGAGGGTGGTGTCCTTCAGCTCTTCCCGAATCGCACGGCGAAGCTTACTTTCGGTGGCAAGGTCCAAAGCCGAGGTGCTGTCGTCAAAGATCAACAGCTCCGGCTGGCGGACCAGGGCCCGGGCGATGGAAAGCCGTTGCTTCTGCCCGCCGGAAAGGGAGGCACCCTTTTCGGCGATGACGGTATCATAGCCGTCGGGCATTTTATCGATGAATTCTGCCGCCTGGGCGATGGTGGCCGCGCGGCGGACCTCCTCGTCGGTGGCGTCGGGGTTGCCCCAGCGGATGTTCTCCGCCACGGTGCCGCTGAACAGCTCGCTCTTTTGCAAAACCACCGCGATGTGCTCCCGCAGATTGGTCAGATCAAAATCCTTGATGGAAACACCGCCCACGGTGATGGTGCCCTCGGTGGTGTCGTAAAAACGGGTGATCAGATGCATCAGCGAGGATTTACCCGAACCGGTGGCACCTAAAATTGCAAGGTTTTCACCGGGCTTTATCGTAAGAGAAAGATCCTTCAGTACCGGTCTTCCGGGGAAGCCGGGATAGTGGAAGGCCACCCGGTCAAAGGTGATGTTCCCTAACTTTTCGGGGGCGTACTCGCCACCCTCGATGACCGGCTTGGTCTCTAAGACCTCACTCAGCCGCTTGGCGCTGGCGCGCCCCCGGGCGATGGATTGGAACATCATGCTGACCATCATCACCGAGTGCAGAACACGGGTGTTATAGTCGATGGCCGCTATGATGGTACCCGCATTCATGGCACCGGCCATGGATTGCAGACCACCCAGATAGATGATAGCCACCACCGAAAGATTCATGACGATCGAAAGGATGGGGGAGAGCCGTGCCACGATAAAGGCCACCCGCAGGTTGGTCTCGGTGAGGGCCTCGTTGGCGTTGTTGAAGCGGTCGATCTCGCGATCCTCCTGTACGTAGGCCTTGACCATTCGTGCGCCGTTTACGTTTTCCTGCATCACGTTGTTGACGGTATCCAGCCGTTGCTGGACCTTGGCATAAAGGGGATTGGAGGCCTTTAATATCAACGCCATCAGGATCAACTGCAGGGGCAGGGAGCACAGCAGGATCAGACCGAAGCGGGATTCCAACGTCAGCATCATGATGATGCCGCCCACGAACATAAAGCCACTGCGGACGAACATCCGGATGCACTGCTCCACGAACCGCTGGATCTGGGTGATATCGTTGGTCATTCGGGTGATCAGCGAGCCGGTGGTGAATTTATCGGTCTGCTGGAAAGAAAGGGCCATGGAGCTCTTAAAAACGTCCTTGCGCAGGTCGCAGGCAAAATTCTGAGAGGCAAGACTGGCAAAAACCGAGCAAAGGGAGCCGGAGATGCCGCCCATCAGCACCACAAGAAGCATCCGAAGGCCCACCGCCACCAAAAGCTCCTGGTCGCTTTTCAAAACACCGTCGTTGATGAGGGTCTCCATCAGCTTGGGCTGCCACAGATCCGCCATGACCTCACCGATCATGGTCAGCGGGGAGAGCACCGCCCAAAACCAATAGGGCTTGAGATACTTTAATAATTTCATTCGGTGCACTCCTTTTTTTCAGCCAAATTAAAGTACATTTTTTCCAAAATAGGCCGCACCTCCAAAAGCTCCTCGGGGGTGATGCCCTCCAGCATCTGCTGTTCGGTCTCACGGATGGCGCACCGCACGTTGCGGTCTGCCTCCCGGCCCGCCTCGGTCAACTGTACCAAAATGGCCCGCTGATCGTTGGGATCCGCCTTGCGATCCACCAGCCCTTCCGCCTCCATCTTTTGCAGGGTGACGCTGACGGCAGGGGTGGAAAGATGGGTCCTTCGCGCCAATTCCAATTGGGTGAGGGTATCGTTGCGGCTCAGATGAAACAGCATCCGTCGCCAGCCCTCTGCCATCCCCAGCGCCTCGGTCTTTTGGCGCATCCGATCGTTAAAGAGCTTAGAGATCTCGTTGATCAGCATGGAGGGAGGGGCTTTTTTAATATTTCGTTCCTTCAAGGGAAGAAGCCTCCTTTTAATTTAATTAACTAATTAACTATTATATAGGAAAGCTTTCGGAATGTCAAGGTCGTTTCATCAATCTGCATAAAAAAAGGTGGTGAATTTTGGGGTATCCTCCAAAGGGGATTTGGTTGAATTGTTCATATTATTATGATAAAATATATAGATGTGAAAAAATACTTTTTGAGGAGTAAAAATATGGAAAACTTACAAAATGTAGCCAAAGAGCAGGAGCTCTGCCGTAAGATCACCGACGAGATGAAAAAGGTCATCGTCGGCAAGGACGATCAGCTGCGTCTGTTGCTGATCTGCCTGCTTTCCAAGGGTCATATTCTGATCGAGGACGTTCCCGGCGTAGGTAAGACCACCGCCGCCTCTGCTATGGCCAAGGCCACCGGTCTGGACGCCAAGCGCGTGCAGTTCACTCCCGACGTGATGGCCACCGATATCTCCGGCTTTACCGCGCCGGATGCCAAGGGCGAGTTTGTTTATAAGCCCGGCGTTTGCATGACCAATATCCTCATTGCGGACGAGATCAACCGTACCTCCCCCAAGACCCAGTCTGCCCTGCTGGAGGTGATGGAGGAGCGCCAGGTCACCGTGGACGGCGTCACCCATAAGCTGCCGGAGCCCTTCATGGTCGTGGCCACCCAGAACCCCCTGGGCTACGTGGGTACTTATCCTCTGCCCGAGGCACAGCTGGACCGTTTTCTGATGAAGATGTCCATGGGTTATCCCAATGCCGAAGAAGAGGCTCGTATTATCGGCGAGCGCCACGGCATTAACCCCATGAGCGGCGTGGTGGCAGTATCCAGCCCCCAAGAGATCATTGCAATGCAGGAACGGGTAGAGAATATCTACGTAGATCCCGCTATTCTGGATTATATTGTTAAGCTGGTTTGCGCCACCCGTGATAATAACCTGGTGGCTTTGGCGGCTTCTCCCCGTGCCTCGCTGGCGCTGATGCGTGCCGCCTGCGCCGCCGCCATGCTGGACGGCCGTACCTACGTCATCCCCCGCGACGTGACTGAAATGTATGAAGCGGTGGTCTCTCACCGTATTATGCTGGCTCCCGAAGCCAAGATCGAGCGGATGACCGCCGCCCAGCTGTTGGCCGGTCTGAAGGATGCCGTTAAGGCACCCATCGTGAAGTAAGGAGCCGTTATGATCCGTTCACGATTGATCTATCTTGTGCTGTTGATCACAGCCTTTGTGTTCTCTCAGGCGCTTTACGATTCGATCTCTCTCTTTACCCTTGCGGTGGTACTGCTGATCCCGCTGATCTCTTTGATCTGTCTGCTGATCAGCCTCGCCCTGGTCAAGGTAGAGGCGGATCCCGTCACCGCCCGGGAGGATCGCCTGCATGAATTTAAATTCCGCGTAAAGATCACCAGTAAGAGCCCGTTGATGCTGCCGATGATGAAGTTTATTCTGCAGGTCAGCAACGCCGAGGGTGACCATGCCGTTCCCGGCTATTCGGTGGTCCACTACCGCGCCTTCGGCGCCACTTATCTGGAGATCCCGGTAAGGTTCGACGTCCGCGGCCTTTATAAGGTGGGCGTCGACGCGGTGGTATTCTACGATTTTCTGAAGCTGTTCAGCATCAAAAGAAAGCTGAATCGATCTTCGGTCGTGGTGATCGGTCCCCGTTCGCTGAAGCTGACCTTGCCGGTGCAGACCTCCCGCCAGGAGCAGGAGAACACCGTCACCGCCGGCGGTCACGAGACCAAGTTCAGCGGTGATATGGCAGGTATCCGTGAATTCAATGAATACGATACCCTGCGCCAGGTCCACTGGAAGCTTTCGGCCCGTCTTTCCAAGATGATCGTCAAGACCTATTGGGAAAACTCCTGCGATAATATCATGGTGCTGGCGGACCTCTTCCCCTATGAGGAGGATCCTCTGACCAACCGTCGGCTGACCGACTGCGTGGTGGAGATCGCCCTGGAGGTGACCGCCCGCCTGGCCGAAGAAGGCATCCGCAGTACCTTAGGCTATCCTACTTATAACACCATGCTTTATCATCAGAGCATCACCACCCCCGAGGAGCATCTGGCGGCTACCGATGAGTTCGCCATGACCCCCATGATGCCCAGCGGCTCTTTGGAGGAAACGCTGGCGGAATTGGACGTGCACGCTCTGCAGGGCGGCGCCCTTTATATCATTTCCTCCATGCCTGCGGATAAGCTGGAGGAGCGGCTGGAGCCTTATTTACGGGGCGTCAGCTGTGAAAAGCAGTTCCTTTTGGTGCGTCCCACTCCCGAAGGGGAGTCCGGCGCCCACATGAAAGTTTTGACCTTGACGGAGATGGAAGAACATGCGTGATTTAACTAAAAAACATCTGAAGCCGATCCGGGTCGAGCCTTCTGTGACCGTGGGGCGTAAGGAAGGCGGCATGGGACTTGCCGTCGCCCTGGAGGTGCTGCTGCTTTACCTGGGCCTTTTGGGCTATATCTTCTGTAATACCACCGCCCTGGATATGGGCATCCCCGCCTGGGCCGTGGTGCTGATCACCGCTTTGAGCTTTGGGCTGATGATCCTTGTTGTGTGGTATAAGCGGGTATTTTTCAGTATAGCGGGCGGTCTTGCAGGTCTATCGCTTCTGACCTATAAGGTCAGCTTTCCCATGTTTGCGGGAATGTGGCGAGCGCTGGAGGTGTGCTATAACTATACCATCCACCTGCTGGCTACCCAACCTACCTATGGCAGCTATGTCAACTACATGACCATGGATCTGGATAATATCCTTGAGAATCCTACTGTGCTGACCCGCTATTTCTATACGGCGGTGATCCTGCTTTCGGTGATCGCGGCGCTGTTTTTTGCGCTGGCGCTGTTTCGGCGGGTTCCCATCATGGTGGCGTTCATTGTGCCGGGCGTCGGTCTGGTACCCCTCTTTTTCTATGGCATCGTGCCCCATTATATTGCCTTCAGCGTCTTCCTTTCCGCGCTGATCGGCTGCTACGGTCAAAGCATCGTCCAGCAGATGAGCCGTAGAAGGGCCAAGGCCCCGAGGGTGAAGAAAAGCCGTAAAGAACGAAAGGTAAAAGTCAAAAAACAAAGAACCTATCTCACTACCCGCGAGCGGTTCTCCTTTGCCGCCGGCCACGGTAGCTTCGGCATGGTGGTGGCGGTGGTGATGCTGGCCATCACCGTGGGAACGGCGGCCTTTATCTACAGTCGCCCCATCCTGCAGATGGAGCAGTTCCGCGAAACGCTGGATACCCTTTCCGAGGACGCTTTGAATATCGTCTTCCGTAAGACCTATGAAAAGCAGTTGAACGTGGCGGGCTATATGGAAGAGGGCGAGACCCTGGATCTGCAGGTTCCTTCCTGGCGTCGGCTGAAGGTTCTGACCGTCACCAGCCAGACCGGCACCCCCGTCTACCTGCGCTACCGTACCACGGTCCAGCTGAACGAAAACGGCTGGACCACCGGCGACCAAGCCTTTTCCGAGGACCTTTCCCAATACGTTTATTACGATTTCTGCGAGTATACCCAGTATTATAACTTCCTGAAGCTCACCGCTCCCGGCGGCGATCCTCTGGAAGCGGGACTGGATAACGTAGAGAGCGAGGAACAGGGCTATATCACCGATCAGATCACGGTGTATCCCTACTATAAGGCCAGTAACCTGTTGGGTCTGCCCGGCGGTATCACCGGCAACATTCCCTTGAGTGATTACGAGCGGCTGGAGCGTAAAAACGATACCCTGCTACTCAGTAACGATACCCCCCGGGACCGTTCTTATATGTTCCGGGTGACCTCGCCGGTGCTTTCCAGCAACATTTATCTGACCAACTTTGACGCGGCGCTGCAGAGCTACTTCGATATCCGTAACCAGTACGGCGAAAACGACCCCTATATGAGCCGTGAGATGGAATACAGCAGCTTTGTCTACCGCCATTATATGGAGCTTCCGAGTGAGGTCAAGAACACCGTCGCCCCCCTGGCCCGCGAGATCGTGAAGCCCTATACCACCAAGCTACAGCACGTCCAGGCCATTGAGCGGTATTTCCGGAATGAGTTTAAGTATTCCACCCAAAAGCTCAAGCTGACCCGTAGCGACGGTACTGCGGCCAGCGCCTACGATTACATCAATTACTTCCTGTTCCAGAACGAGAAGAAGGAGGGCTATTGCACCCTCTTCGCCTCCTCCATGGTGTCCATGCTCCGCAGCATCGGCTACCCCGCCCGTGTGGTCACCGGCTACTATGCCACCCCCTACTATGTGGGTGTGGATCAGTATGCCGTCGATATTATGGACTATAACTACCACGCCTGGGTCGAGGTGTATTTTGATGGTATGGGCTGGCTCTCCTTTGAGCCTACTCCCGGCTTTGGCGTAGAGCGCAATTATTATCTGTTAGAGCTGGTGGACGAGGGCAAGGAGCTGGAAGCGCCCACCATCGAGATCGAGTACGACGGCATCCAGGAATACAATAAGTATCCCAAGGAGCTGCCTGATCCTAAGGAGCCCGAGGAAGAGAAGGATCCTCTTGCCAACCTACTCAATAATAATCTGCAGCTCGGAAACTGGGCCAAGGTGATCTTGATCATCGTGCGGATCCTGTTGGTGATCCTGCTGTTGGTGGCGATCATTGTGGCCACCGAGCTGATGCGCCGTAAGAGCATTGAACGGATGCTGAAGGCCTCTCCGGCCGAGGGTGTCCGCCGCGGCTACTATCTGATCTTAAGGCTGATGCAGCTACGCGGCTTTAAGTTCTTCGAGGGCGAGCTGTTAGAGGAATTCGCCCGCCGTGCCGATAACCTGGAGCTGGCAGAACTGCCCCTTTCGCCCATCGTCCCTGTCCTACAAAAGGCGCTGTATTCTCCCCTGGAGGTCAGCGAAGAAGAACGGCAGGCGGTGGCGGCCTACGTGCAGGCCTTGAATAAGAGCTCCTTCCGCTATGCCAATATCTTCAAGAAATTCTGGTATAAGTGGACCCTTTGGAAGAAGCCGAAGCATCCGCAGATGATCTGGAGTTTTAAATGAGAAGCTTTACCGTAA
>CAYLIT010000036.1:0-12188 GCA_964383835.1 uncultured Eubacteriales bacterium | reverse complement strand
ATTTTCCAGGTCGGTCACAAGATCGTAGCCCGCATCCCGCACGGATGCGATCATTATTTCGGTATTGACGTTGTTCTTTTCACAACCCAATCCAATAAAACCAATATTAGTCATCGTCGTCCTCTAATCTGATATCCTCGTATTCAAAGCCCAACCTTAAAAGCCCCTGCACCACCTTCTGCCGCACCTTGCGGTCAGAAAGATCATATCCTCGGTATTTGGTGGCAAGATGATGCTTCACCGATTCGGTAAAGTCCACCTCCAAGGCATCCACCGCCTCCCGGGCCTCTTCCATGGGAATGCCCCGTTGCAGCAGCTCCGGCAGGATCCGCCGGGGACCCCAATATTTGCTTTCGGCAAACCGCGCCGCAAGGCGCATGGCTAACCGATGATCGTCGATAAATCCCCGCTCCTCCATCTGATCGCAGGCGGCCTCTGCCACCTCCTGCCGAATGCCGAAGCGGGTCAGCTTTTCGTAAAGCTTTTTTCGACTCAGATCACCGTAGCCTAAATATTGATAGGCCTTTTCCCGGGCAGGAATCAGCTCTGCCGCCAGGGTCAATGCTTCTACCTCTTCTTCCCCGAAGGGCGCACCTACGTACAGATCCTGCTGCAGCACCAGCTCCAGCGGGAGCGTAATGTAAAAGGCGCCGTCCACGAACAGATCCCGCTTGGTGGAATCGTCCTTGTGGACCTCCAGGGCGGTGACGGTGGGCTTATTCAAAGTCATCCGCCGAAACGTCCAGCGAAACCGCCGGCTTGACCGGCTGCTCCGGCTCTTCGGTCTTTGCGGCAGCCGCCGTCTTTTTAGGCTTGCTTACCTTGCTGTCCATCTCACGCAGCTTGTCAAAATTCTCACGGATCTTCTTTTCCAGCTCTTCGGCGATATCGGGATTCTCACGCAGGAACAGCTTGGCATTGTCCCGACCCTGACCGATGCGGGTGTCCATATAAGACCACCATGCACCGCTCTTTTTGACGAACTTAAGCTTTTCACCAAGATCCAAAAGCTCGCCCTCTTTAGAGATACCCTCACCGTACATGATATCAAAGGTTGCTACCTTAAAGGGAGGTGCCACCTTGTTCTTCACGATCTTACACTTGGTAGCGCTGCCCACCATTTCGCCGCCTACCTTCAGGGTCTCGGTACGGCGAACGTCGATCCGAACGGAGGAATAGAACTTCAGCGCATTACCGCCGGTGGTAGTTTCGGGGTTGCCGTACATCACACCGATCTTCATACGCAACTGGTTGATAAAGATGGCCACGCAGTTGGTCTTGGCCAAAACGCCGGTCAGCTTACGCAGAGCCTGGCTCATCAAGCGAGCCTGTAATCCTACGTGGGAATCACCCATCTCACCCTCGATCTCGGAACGGGGGGTCAAAGCGGCAACCGAGTCCACCACCACCAGGTCGATGGCACCGGAACGAACCAACTGCTCGGTGATCTCCAGGGCTTGCTCACCGTAATCGGGCTGAGAAACCAAAAGATTATCCACGTCCACGCCCAGATCGGCCGCATAAACGGGGTCCAGAGCGTGCTCCGCATCGATGAAGGCAACGGTACCGCCGGCCTTTTGCGCCTCTGCCGCAATGTGCAGAGCAACCGTAGTCTTACCGGAGGATTCCGGTCCGTAAATCTCAATAATACGGCCCTTGGGCACACCGCCGATGCCCAGCGCCAGATCCAACTGCAAAGAACCGGTGGGAATGACCCCAACGTTCATGTGGGTGTTATCCCCCAATTTCATCACAGCGCCGGCGCCGAACTGCTTTTCGATCTGCTCCAGCGCTATGGCTAAAGCGTCCTTTTTATCTGCCATTTCAGAATTCTCCTTTTTGATATACTTATATATGATAATTATATAATATTACAAACTATATTGCAAGAAAAAATGCGGCTACTTAGCCGCATTTTAATTTAACTCTCTTAACAACAGCACTGCATCGGCCACCGAAAGGACACCGTCGCCGTTCCAATCAAGATGCTCTTCATTTTCCGAAGGAATTCCGATCAGATGCCGCAGGATCTCTACGGCCTGGGCGGTGGAAAGCACCTCATCTGCCCCCACGTAGACTCTGCCGTTTTTACGGGCAGTCCCGAAGAGCAAGCCGGCCTGCATCCCCTCGTGATCCTTGGTAAAGCTGCTGTAACGGATGGTGATGGGCGTACCGTAGTAGCCGGGCGTCTCGGCAAGGATCTCAAAGGTAAAGGTGGCCAACACGGCGTTGCCGGAAAAACAAAACGACGGATCCACCGCCGAAGCCTTCACGGCAGGCTTATTATCGTAGTAGAACTCCGTATTAAAGTTGGAAAATCCCTCTGTATCCACCGCCCGTGCCGAAACAGGCTTCAGCACCGTATCATCATACGAAAAGATCAGCTCATAGGCGGTGCAATCCGGTGCATTTTCGGCAACTGCCGTCACCGTCACCGTATCTCCGACCTGTGCCGACTGGAGGTTGCCCACCAGCCGCAGGGTCACGTCCCCTTCAGCAGTTGCCACCGGCATCATGGCGCAGACCAGCAAAACGGCCGCCAGCAAACAAACGATTCTTTTCATCGGACACCTCCTTTACGTTACTACTAATATTAAACCATATTTTTGCGCCGATAGCAAGAACTTTTCCTTGCTTTCCACCTATTCCCGTACTATAATGAGAGGGTAACAGCTCCGACGAACAAGGAATGGGGTGTAATTCCCCGGCGATCCCGTCGTCGTGTTGGGCAAGGATAAGGATCATGATCCACTGCGTCTTTGGCGTGGGAAGGAGAACCTTTATCTGCTTGAGCCCTCAGCCGAAAGACTTGGCGTCGGAGGATCGGTACGGCCGCCACGATGTATGGCCGCTGTTCTCTTTTTCTTTCAGGCAGAAAAAGAAAGGGGGAACGGCGCCGCGCCGGACACGGTCAGTTACAATAATTGAATAAGGAGAAAAACCATGAAGAAACAAACGTTGCTGACGATCGTCAGCGCAATTGTACTGGTAGCACTGTTGGTTGGTGCTGTGTTTCTCTGGAAGGGCTGTTCTGCCGAGCCCGAAACAGGAAGCAAAGCATTGACTTTTGAGGTCGTTCTGCAGGACGGCACCTCCAAGGAGTATTCCATCAAGACCGACGCGGAATACTTAGCGGAAGCCCTTGTGGAAAAAGGGTTGGTGACCTATGCCGAGGATGGGATGTATACCACCATCGACGGGGTGACCACCGATTTCACCAAAGACCAAAGCTGGTGGAACATCAAGAAGGACGGTACCCCTCTTACGGTGGGCATGAACACCCAGCCCATTGCCGACGGAGAACACTATGAAGCGGTCTATACCATCGGCTTTTAAGCTCAGGGAGCTGACGGCACTTGCAGTCTTTGCGGCGCTGATGATCGCCTTACAGGTGGCATTGGCGGGGCTTCCGAACATTGAAATGGTCACCCTGCTGATCATTCTGGCCACCGTCCACTTAGGGCGCAAGACGATGCTTTCCGTGGCAGTCTTTGTGCTGGTGGAGGGTCTGATCTACGGATTTGGCATCTGGTGGTTCAACTATCTGTATGTTTGGCCGATTTTAGTACTGATCGTATTAGCCTTGCGTAAATGGAGCCACCCCATCCTATGGGCGATGGTGGCGGGCATCTACGGGCTGCTCTTCGGCACCCTCTGCTCCCTGCCCTATTTCATCACCGGCGGCTGGGGCGCCGGGATCGGCTATATCGTAAGCGGGATCCCCTTTGATATCCCCCACTGCATTGGGAACGTTGCCCTGACTGCATTGCTGTGGTACCCGATGGACCTGGTACTTAAAAAAGTGTTGCCCAAATAAAAGAATCGCTCTGTGCATTTGCAAATGCGCAGAGCGATTTTCTTTATAAAGACTTCAATATTTCTTTCAATAATTCCCAGGTTCGTGTGGCCGAAGAAACCGAGATCTTTTCCCGGGCGGTGTGGATATCCTGCATATCCGGACCCAAAGAAACGCTGTCCAGCCCCGGCAGTTTTTCTGCCAACAGCCCGCATTCCAGCCCCGCGTGGATGGCAAGTACCTTCATATCCTTGCCGTTCAAGGCTTTATAGCAACGGCAAACGGTCTCCCGCAAGGGGGATTCCTCCAGGTATTCCCATGCGGGATAGCTGCTGGCAGTTTCCACCCGGGCGCCGTGGCGCTCCATCAGTGCGGTGATCTTTTCAGCCAAGGCATCCCGCTCCGCATTTTTCATACTGCGCAAGGAGGTCAAGACCGTCAGTTCTTCTTCCCCGGTCTCTACAATGCCGCAGTTGAGGGAGGTCTCTACCAATCCCTCGATCTCCTCGCTCCACTTCTGCACACCGTCCGGCAAGGCCGCCAGCAGAGCAATCACCCGATCGGAAAGCTCCTTTTTCAGCATCTTCCCGGCGGTAGCGGTGGTGACGGTCACGGTGATCCCGGGATCCCGATCCCCGTATTCCCGACGGAACAGCTCGGTCAGCGCCTTGCCGTCCACCGGCTCGTTCATTGCCACCAAAGCAGCAGCGTTGGGGGTGATGACGTTGGGCTTCTGCCCGCCGTTCATCCCGATCAGCCGACAGGGCAGGCCGGAAAGAATTTTTCCCAAAATGATGTTGGCATTAGCCCGTCCCTGGTGGATCTCGGCGCCGCTGTGACCGCCCCGCAGGCCGTCCACCCGAATCTCGTAGACCGGAAGATCGCAAGGCTCCCATTCCAACGCCAGACTGCCGGTCACGTTGATACCGCCGGCGGCAGAAACGGTCAGAATGCCCTCGTCCTCCGAGTCTAAATTCAACAGCTTACGCCCCTTGATCCAGGCGGGATCAAAGCCGATGGCACCGTACATTCCCGTCTCCTCGTCCACGGTAAAAAACAGCTCCAGCGCAGGATGAGGGGTGTTCTCATCCAAAAGCGCAAGGCTGTAGGCGATGGCGATGCCGTCGTCCCCGCCCAGGGTGGTATCGGTGGCCATCAGCCAGTCGCCCTCCCGGCGCAGCTTGAGGCCGTCTTTTTCAAAATCGTGGGTGCTTTCGGGGGTCTTTTCGCAGACCATGTCCAAATGCCCCTGAATAACCACCGTATCGTGATCCTCATACCCCGCGGTAGCCGGTACCCGGATCACCACGTTATTCAGCTCGTCCTGCAGGACCTCAAAGCCCCGCTGCTTTGCGTAAGCAACGCAATAGTCACTGATCGCCTTGGTGTTGCCGGAGCCGTGAGGAATGGCCGCCAAAGACTCAAAAATCTTCCATACTTTTTCCATTTTTTCTATTTCCTTTCCACAGAAAAGTCAGTAATAATAACCCGCCGCCCAACAGGCACAGAGCGGCCGTCAGCCCCACCTGCCGCGAGATGAAGCTCCAAAACAACGCCCCCACCGGCATGGCGCCCACGGTAACCACCGTATAAAGCCCCATCACGGCGGTGCACTCTTTCTTTTCGGCCCGACGGGAGAGGGCGTACACCGCCCCGGAGAAAAAACCAAAGTCCATCACCCCGTAAAGGAGGATGCAAAGCCCCCGCCACCGAATCCCCGGCAAAAAGGCAAGACCGATATTCAAAATGCCCATCCCCGGCAGAAAATACCGCGGCGGGATCTGTTTCTTCCATTTGGATTTAAGCAGATAGCCCAAAAGAGCGCCCGCCCCCAAAAGACCCAGCGCCACCCCGTAGGAGGCACTTCCAAGCCCCGCATCCTTCACCAAGGACACGAAGGTCACGTTATAATTGACCCCTAAAAACGACACCAAAAAGATCCTGATAAGGTACGGCAGCCACGGCTTCAGCCGCGCTCCCTCCCCCGGTGGGGTTTGAGGGAGCTTTAAAAAGCAAAGCAACAGCACCGACGGCACAAAGGAACAAAAATTCACCAAAAACGGCACCGCCGTTCCCCATTTGGCGTACAGCAGACCGCCCGCGATGGGGCCCAGCCCCCTTGCAGCGTAGGTCACCACCGTCAAAAAGGCGGTCCCTTTGGAAAGCTCCTTGCTCAGCTTGCGGGGCAGGCTTTGATAGATGGGGGTCTGAAAGGCCCGCACCACACCCCACACCGCGCCGAAGCCCAGTAAAAAGGGAAAGGTCAGCCATCCCCGCGCCGCCGCCTGCCAAAGCACCAGAGAAAGCCCTGCCAGGATCGCTTCGCTTGCGATGAGCCGCCCCTTTTGAGGCCGTTTGTCCAGCCATCGCCCAAAGGGATAGGACAGCGCCGCCACCGGCAGATAGCAGGCGATCATATAGGCGGCCAGACTGTAAAGACCGCCGCCCAGCTCTGCCGCCACCCACGAGAGCACCAGCGTTTGGATGTATCCCCCCGTCAGCGAGCAGGCCTGGGCGATCAACAGTAATGTAAACATTGCCACACCTCCAAGGATCTTGCTTGATCCCTAAATAGTATGGCAATTTTTACTTAATCTATCCGTCCGGTCAGCTCACCCTCACGCAAAAGGGCACCAAAATCCTGCTGGCGCAACGCCTCATAGGCAATAATCGCCACCGAATTGGAAAGATTCAGGCTCCTGGCCTCATGGATCATGGGGATGCGGATACATTCCTCCGGATGCTGCTTTAAAATGCGCTCCGGCAAACCCTTGGTTTCTTTACCGAAAATAAAATAAATATCCTCATCGGTGCGGTAATCCATTTCGCTGTAGGTCTTTTTGCCCTTGGTGGTACAAAAATATTTACGTCCCTTACCGGCGGTAGCCGCCTCGAATTCCTCATAATTTTTATAGGTGGTCAGATTTAAAAACTGCCAATAGTCCAGCCCTGCCCGACGCACCGCCTTTTCGTCGATGCGAAAGCCCAGGGGCTCGACCAGATGCAAGGCACAGCCGGTGGCGGCGCAGGTGCGGGAAATATTGCCGGTATTCTGCGGGATCTCCGGCTCCACTAACACGATATGGATCATTTTTTCGTTCACTTCCTTCGCTCTATAATATCATAATAGAGGGAATTTTTCAATCATATAATGAAAAAGACGCACCCTGTCAATAATGTTAGAGCAACAAGAATTATCCAAGGAGCGTGAATGAATGGAACGGTTTTCAAAGCTTGCGGCTCATGCCTTAGAGCGAAGCCTCAACCTGGCAGAGGAATTGGGCCATGCCTATCTCGGCAGTGAGCATCTGCTTTTAGGTCTGTTAAAGGAAACGGAGGGGGTGGCCTCCCGGATGATGATCGCCAAGGGCATCACCCCCGATAAGGTCCGTAAAAAAATAGAACAGCTCATCGGCACCGGCTCCCCCACCCTGCTCTCCATCAACGATATGACCCCCCGGCTGGAGCAGATCATCACCCGCGCCGGGGAGCAGGCCCACCGCTACGGCTTTTCAGTGGTAGGTACCGACCATCTTTTGATGGGCCTTTGTGAGACCCCCGAGGCGGTGGGCTACCGCCTGCTGGGCGAGCTGGGGAGCGACCCCAAAAAGCTGGCGCAAAACCTGCAGGAGCGGATGGGAATGAACGACATTCCCCTGCAATCAGAAAAAAATAAAAACCGCCCCGGCAAAAACATGGCCAAATTCGCCGTCAATCTGACCCGGGAGGGGGCCTTAGGCAAGACCCATCCCCTCATCGGGCGGGAAAAGGAGCTGGAGGCGGTAATGAGCGTACTGGTGCGGCAGAATAAAAACAACCCCTGCCTCATCGGGGAGCCGGGAGTGGGCAAAACGGTGATCGTTGAAGGGCTGGCCCAGCGGATCATGACCGGGCAGGTCCCCGCCGCCCTGCGGGATACCCAAATTCAAATGCTGGATCTCACCGCCATGATCGCCGGCACCAAATACCGGGGAGAATTTGAAGAGCGGCTCCGCGCCCTCATCGACGAAGCGGAGCGGGACCCCAATATGGTACTGTTTATCGATGAAATGCACATTTTAGTAGGAGCCGGTGCCGCCGAAGGTGCCATCGATGCGGCCAATATCCTCAAGCCCGCCCTGGCCCGAGGGCGCATTAAAGTCATTGGCGCCACCACCGTAGAGGAATACCGCCGCCATATCGAAAAGGACGGCGCCCTGGAGCGGCGATTTGCTCCCATTATGGTAGAAGAACCCACCGAAGAACAGACCATGGAGATCCTGCGGGGTCTGCGCTCCTCCCTGGAGGAGCATCATTCGATCCGGCTTCCCGAAGAGACCCTGACCGCCGCCATCCGTCTGTCCCAACGGTATATGGGGGATCGCTTTTTGCCGGATAAGGCCATCGACCTTTTGGACGAGGCGGGTGCCCGAGAACAGCTTCGATCCTTCACCCATCAAACCCAAGACCGCCGTTCTGCCATTCTGCAAAAGCAGATGGAGCTGGACCGCCGCCTCAAAACGAAGGATTTTTCCGGTGCCCTGGCCCTCAGGGATGAGCTGGATCAATTAAAGCTGTTGCGATCCAAGGAGCCGACCCATACCCCCGGCACCGTCACCGCCGCCGACCTTGCGGCCTTAGTGGGCGAAAAGACCGGCATCCCCCTCAAGGCGGACGACCCGGAGGGCAACGCCCTTTACCGCGATCTGCCGGAGCGACTCAGCCGCCGGCTGATCGGCCAGCCTCAGGCGGTCCGATCTCTTTGCTCCGCCCTGTTGCGGAGCAAGACCGGGGTCACCGACCCCGGCAAGCCGGCCTGCACCCTGCTGTTCTGTGGTTCCACCGGCGTAGGCAAAACCCGCCTGGCCCGCCTTTTGGCAAAGGAACTCTTCGGCAACGAGGACGCTTTGGTTCGCTACGACATGGGCGAGTATATGGAGCCCCATTCCGTCTCCCGGCTGATCGGCTCCCCGCCGGGCTACATTGGCTACGACCGGGGCGGCGGCCTGGTCAGCCGCATCCGTAGCCGTCCCTATTCCATTTTGCTGTTCGACGAGATCGAAAAGGCCCACCCGGAGGTACTCAATATTCTGTTGGGGGTATTGGACGAGGGACGCCTTACCGACGGCCAGGGCAAGACCGCCGATTTTCGCAATACGATCATCATTCTGACCTCCAACCTGGGCACCGCCTCCCTGCAGGAGGAGCCCCTGGGCTTTGGCGAGGCCGCCTCCCAAAGCGTTGAAAAGACCATCCGTCGGGCAGTGACCAAAAGCTTCCGCCCGGAGTTCGTCAACCGCCTGGACGAGATCGTGGTGTTTGAGCCGTTGGAGCTTCCCGCTCTGACCGAGATCGCCGCCCTGCACCTGCAGGAGCTTTCCGACCGTCTGGCAGGAAACGGCCACCGGGTACAGTTCCACGAAGAGGTGGCCCACGAAGCCGCTTCCCGGGGGCGGGATAAGCGCTATGGCGCCCGGGCAGTCCGGCGGCTGATCGAAAAAGAGATCGGCAGTCGGGTGGCGGAGCAGATCATCGCCGGCACCCTGCCCGAGGAGCCCCTGCGGGCAGAGCATCTCTTTGACACCGCAACGGCAATAAGTGGCAGTTGACTTTAACCCTCCTTTCTTATAAAATAAAAGAAGAAGATCGTTCAAAAAAGGAGCAGCTATGAAGTTAAATTACAAACGCACCTTCCTCATCGGCTTGGCCTTTATGGCCATCTCTGCCTTTTGGCAGCTTTACGATAACGCCATCCCCCTGATGCTGAAAAAGACCTTCGGCGTCACAGACGATATCAGCGGCTATATCATGGCCGCCGATAATCTCCTGGCCGTTTTTTTGCTCCCCCTGTTCGGCTCCCTTTCCGACCGGGTGCATACCCGCTTCGGCAAACGCAAGCCCTTTATCATCGTGGGCTCCTTCCTGGCGGCGGCCGTCATGCTGCTGATCCCTATGGCCAATACCCAAAAAAATCTGACCTTCTTTGTCATCATCCTGGGTCTTTTACTGGTGATCATGAGCTCCTACCGCTCCCCGGCGGTGGCGCTGATGCCGGACGTTACCCCCAAGCCCCTGCGCAGTAAAGGCAATGCGGTCATCAACCTGATGGGCGCCTTGGGCGGTATCATGACCTATCTGGTCATCGCCCTTCTGATCAAAGATCAATCCATGGGCAACTATACCTACGTCTTCGCCATCATCTCGGCCTTTATGGTGGCCTGCGCCATCATCTTAGGGCTGACCGTCAACGAAAATAAGCTGGTGGCAGAAATGCCCGAGGAGCCGGTGGAAAAGACCGCCGAGGGCAAGGCTCTGCCGATGCCCAAAGAGGTCAAACGAAGCCTGTTCTTTATTCTGCTCTCCGTCTCCCTGTGGTTTATGGCTTATAACGCCGTCAACACCGCCTACTCCCGCTACGTGGCAGAGGTCTGGGGAAAGAGCCAAAGCACCGGTGCCACTATGATGATCATCGCCATGCTGGTGGCCACCGCCTCTTATATCCCCGTGGGGCAGATCTCGGCAAAGATCGGCCGCAAAAAGGTGATCTTAGGCGGCGTGTCCCTCCTGGCCATCGCCTTTTTGACCGGCTTTTTGATGCCCCACTACAGCGTCATGGCCTATGTGATCATGGCGGTCATCGGCATCGGCTGGGCGGCCATCAACGTCAACTCCTACCCCATGGTGGTGGAGATGAGCAAGGGCAGCGACGTTGGTAAATACACCGGCCTTTACTACACCTTCTCCATGTCGGCGCAGATCCTGACCCCCATCCTTTCGGGCTACCTCTTCGCCTACCTGCCCTGGGGCTATAAGGTGATGTTCCCCTACGCCCTGGTCTTTTCGATGCTGGCCTTTATCACCATGCTGTTCGTCAAGCACGGCGATAACCGCCCCGACGCCCCCAAAGGCACTTTGGAAGTTTTTGATACCGAGGATTGATATGGTAATACTGTATATTCTTTTTGCCCTGCTGTTGCTGTGGCTTTATATGATCAAGCCCCGCCTCCGCCGCCCCGCGGCGCTGAAGACGTTGCAAAAGCATCGCTACGCCCATCGGGGACTGCACGATATCGAAAAAGGCGTCCCCGAAAATTCCATGCTGGCCTTTCGGCTGGCACGGGATGCCGGCTACGGCATCGAGCTGGACGTCCATCTTTCAAAGGACGGCAAACTGGTGGTGGAGCACGATAATACCCTTCGCCGCACCTGCAATTCCGAACTGGTCATTGAAAAGACCAACTGGGCGGAGCTTTCTCAGCTCCGTCTGGAGGGCACCGAAGAAAAGCTCCCCCTTTTAGAGGATGTGTTCCAACTCATCGACGGCAAGGTTCCCCTGCTGATCGAGCTCAAGGTGGTGGGCGGCAACCAAAACGAGCTGGGCCGCGCGGTAAACGAGGTGCTGAAGGGCTACCACGGCCCCTATTGCATCGAATGCTTTGAGCCCCGCGCCCTGCTTTGGTTCCGCAAAAACGCTCCCCGGATCCCCCGCGGTCAGCTGGCAGGCAGCGTCCGCAAGGAGGGCAACGTCTCCCCGCTGATCAACTTCGTTTTGAAAAACCTGCTGATCAACGTCCTTTCCCGCCCGGATTTCGTGGCGTACCAGTATAAAGATCATCAAAATCCCTCCTTCCGGCTCTGCCGGGCGCTCTTCCGCCCGCCCGTCTTTTTCTGGACGGTACGCTCGGTAGAGGGCGAGACCCTCTCTACCCGCTATAAGGCCACCCCCATCTTTGAAAAATCAGAAGAATGATTGCTTTTTCTTCCTAAAAATGGTATACTACTTTCCGAGGTGATGATTCTTGGAAAACGAAGAAATCAAATATGCCATCCTCCCCTGGATGGATCAACTGACGGCGGGCAAGATCCTGCCCCCGGTCATCGGGCTTTTGATCGCCTACTGTGTCTTTGAATACTTTTTCAAAAAATTCAACTATTCCATGCGCCGAGGCACCCTGGCGCTGATCACCAACACCGTTTGGCCGATCCTGTTGAATATCTGTATCTTTGCCGTGGCCTACTGGCAATGGGCGTTCCCCCTG
Source organism: uncultured Eubacteriales bacterium (assembly GCA_964383835.1). GTDB lineage: Bacteria > Bacillota > Clostridia > Oscillospirales > QAKW01 > QAKW01. Next base: position 374 of record CAYLIT010000036.1, on the reverse strand, counting down.
GCGGCGGTGATGGGACTGATCTTCATTTCAGTCCTCCGCCACGAACTCAAGATCGCCCACGAGGACGAGCTGGAGGGCTTCCGTGGCGTCAACCCCGAGGTTCGTAAGCTTCGCGCCGAAGCATTTGCCGATCTCACGATCGAAGAACAGATGGACTATAAAAGTAAGGTCAAGCCCCATAAATTCTATTGGTGGATCTTCTGGCCGGTGGTGATCATCGTCCCCTTCCTGATCATCCTCCTCTTGGAGCAACTCGGCCTGGGCGACTACCTCTTCCAAGTAATTTATTACGAATAAAAAAATAAAAGCGGCTCACCGAGCAATGTCATTAAGTTAAGAATGACAAAAGAAGAGTAAAAATAAAATAGACACAG
>CAYLIT010000035.1:0-12259 GCA_964383835.1 uncultured Eubacteriales bacterium | reverse complement strand
GTAGCCGAGCCCGTGCACGGTCTTGATCTCAAAGTCCTCGCATTCGCTGAGCTTCTGGCGAAGTTTGGTCATGTAAACGTCTACGGCGCGGGGGGCGGTCTCGGTATCCGCATCCCAGAATTCATCCATCAGCTGGGTTCTCGTGAAGGTCTTTTTGGGGTAACTGAGCAGTTTATAAAGGATGCTGAATTCCCGATTGGTCAGCGCGATCTCCTCGTTGCCCAGGTAGGCGGTGTGCTCATCCGCATCCATCACAAAGCTGCCGATCTCCAGCTTGCGGCTGGCGGCGATCTTGGCGCGGCGCAGCAGAGCGCCGATCCGCAGGAACAGCTCGTCCAGATCGATGGGCTTTACCATATAATCGTCCACACCGATGCGGAAGCCCCGCTGTTTGGAGGCGATATCGTCCCGTGCAGTCATAAAGAGGATGGGGATCTCCTCGTTCAGTTCCCGAACCGTTTTTGCAAACTCAAAGCCGTCGATGCCGGGAATCATAATGTCCGATACGATCAGGTCAAAGATCTGTTCGTAAAGCGCATCGTACGCCTCGTTGACATTCAAGCAGCCGATGGCCTCATAGCCGCCGTGGTTCAAAAAGGAGCAGACGGTTTTATTCAGTTCTCTGTCGTCTTCAACGACCAATATCTTAAACATGGCGTACCTCCGCAATTTACGATCGTTCATTATACAGTATAACATCCAAATGTTAAAGTTTTGTTTCTGTTTTGGAATTTTTCGAAAAATGAAGGCAACGCCGAACGGCGTTGCCTTTAACGGGTCAGTTTTTCTTTGCTGCATCAATGCGTTCTTTAGCGGTAGCGGTTCGCGCCGCTGCGGCGGCGATCTGCTCGTCGCGCTCTGCCTGCATCATCGCCTTGCGCTTTTCGGGATCTCCCATTGCCTTTGCTTCTTCCCATTGTGCTTTGGACTCTGTCTTAACGGCTTCAAACTGGGCCTTATCGACCTCGTGCTGAGCCTTTGCGGAGTCCTTCATGTCGCTGAATGCTTTCTTCAAAAAATTTGCCATTGTTTTTACTCCTTTATCATTTCTTCGCTTAATGCGATCATTTGATCTGCGTATTTTTTGCGGCGGGCACCGAGAATTCCCTTATAAACAGGATAGTTGACGATTGCCATCAACATTCCTGCGATGCCGATGATAATGCCGTAGAGCATGGGGTTTCCGATGCCGACGGTTTCGGAAACGTCGGTCATCACAAGGCTCATGCCGCAACCCATAATAATGGCACCGATACTGCCAAAGGCGTAGCCAAAGACCAATGCCGGGCGCTTTACCTTCTTATCCAGAACTTTAAGCATATCCAGCTGGGTATATTCTTTTTCGGTGTACTGAGTACGGATCTTTTGGATGAGAAATTCCTGATCGTTTTTGTTCATGGTGGTTTCCTCTTTCTTTTTTCAGATTGCACGCATAGTATAGTCGATGATTGTTTTTGAAATTTTTGAGAAATGTTTCTGTTTTATTAATTTTTTAGATTTTTGATCAAAAGAAAAAGTCGGATGAACCTGAGGGGGGTTCATCCGACGTTCATTTATAATAGGTTGATTTGGTTTTGATAGGCAGAAAATTGCTGTGCGCGGTCTTCTTCACTGATGAGGCAGTCGATCTCGCTGAGGCGGCATTGGAGGAACGGCGCTTTGCGGCCGAATTTGGAGCTATCGCACAAAAGCACCTTTTTCTGCGCGTTTTTGAGCATGGCGTTTCGCACCACCACCTCCTCCCGGGAGCAATCGGTGACGGCGCCGTCGTCTGTTACCCCCTTGACCGAAAAGAAGGCGATATCCGCAAAAATGTTTTGGAAGGTCTTTTGCGCGTCGCCGCCGATCAGGCAGTTGCGGTTTTCATCGCTTAAAAAGCCGCCCGAGGAGATCAGCTTGACGCGGGAACCCGAAAGCAGCATCATGATCTCGATATTGTTTGTCACCACGGTTAGGCCGCCATGGTGGATCAGCTCGCCCGCCAGGTAAAAGGCGGTGGAGGATTGATCCAGAAAGAGGATGTCCCCTTCGTTGATCAGCGCGGCCGCCTTTACTGCGATCTCCCGCTTGGCGTTCAAATTCTGCCGGGTGCGGTGATTGAAGGTGACGATGTTGGAAAAATTCTTTGCAAGGGTGGCGCCGCCGTAGCTTCTTTTAATAAGTCCGTTCTTTTCCAATTCCTTCAGGTCCCGCCGGATGCTGGATTCGCTTGCAAACAGGCTTTCGCAAAGCTGTTTTACCGTAACAAAGCCGTCGGTGGCCTTCAGGATGGTTAAGATCTCTTGCTCTCGCTCTTTGTTCAGCATTTTTAGCCCTCATTTCTGGCTGATTTTGATCGATTTGAGGATAAAATCATTCAAAACTTCATTTTTTGTGCAGGTTTCGTGTTCGTTATTGATTTATTTTGACGGATATATTATAACTGAGTTAACCTGTTATGTAAAGGAGAATTTCTGTTGGACATCAATAAACTGCTTGAAGGGAAAAACTGCGCCTGCGGGAGGGTTCATACCTGCGAGATCAAAGCGGTATATATTGAAAAGGGCGCTACCCGGCGGCTCCGTGCGCTTTGTGCGGGATACGATCGCGTATTGCTGGTTGCCGACGGCAACACCTTTGCCGCCGCCGGTGCGCAAACGTTGGCCGCTTTGGCGGGCAAGCAGATCAAAAAGGTGGTGTTCAGCGGTGAAGAGCTGCTGGTGCCCAATGAGCGGGCCATCCAAGCGGTGGTTGAAAGCTTAGAGGGCATCGAACTGATCGTGGGGATCGGTTCGGGCGTCATTCAGGATCTGTGCAAGTACGTTTCCTTTTATCATAAGGTGCCCTACATGGTCGTGGCCACCGCCCCTTCCATGGACGGCTACGCCTCCAACGGCGCGGCCATGATCACCGACGGGATGAAGGTGACCTATCCGGCGGGCTTGCCGCTGGCCATCGTTGCTGATACCGAGGTGATCCAAAACGCGCCTTTGGAGATGCTGAAGGCAGGGTACGGCGATATTATCGGGAAGTTTTCGGCCCTCAACGACTGGAAGCTGAGCCGTCTGATCAATGGGGAATATTTTTGCCCGGAGATCTACGATCTGACCTACGAGCAGATCCAAAGGACCCTGAAGCTGGCGGACGGTGTGCTGAAACGGGATGAGCAAAGCGTCAAGACCCTGATGGAGGCGCTGGTCATCATCGGGATCTTAATGAGCTTTGCCAGATCCTCCCGCCCGGCCTCGGGTAGTGAGCACCATCTTTCGCACTTTTTTGAGATCACCGGCATCATCAATGGGACGGAATATTTCCCCCACGGCGTCGACGTGGCCTATTCCACCGTTGTGACGGCGGAGGTGCGGGAAACGCTTTTGAGCCGCCCTTTCCCGGGGAAGGTCTATCGCCCCGATGCAGAGCAGTACCGCCAAAAGATGGCGGCGCTCTACGGCGAGGTGGCCGAGGGTTGCATGGCCCTTCAGGAGAAGGTGGGCAATTACGCCAAGGACAGAGCGGTGGTCTATGCAGAAAAAGAGCAGGAGATCCGTGCCATTCTGCAAGAGATGCCCACCTCCCGGGAAATCCGTCGGATGCTTTCTTTGGTGGAATTGAATATGGACGATTTTTACGGCCTTTACGGCAAGCAAAAGATCGAGGATGCCGTTCTTTACGCCAAAGAACTGAAGGATCGGTATACGGTGCTTTGGATCCACTACGATCTTTTCGGAGGAGAAAATGTACAGTAATATCAAATTGATCGCCATGGATCTGGACGGTACCCTGACCCAGCATAAAACGCCGCTGAGCCGGGAGCATCGGGAGATCCTGACGCGGCTTTCAAAAAAGTATAAGCTGTTGATGGTGGGTGCCGGGCAGGTGACACGGATCTTTGAGCAGCTGGGCAGATTTCCCATCGATATCATTGGCAACTACGGGATGCAATACGGCGTTTACAATGCCGCGACCCAAAGCCTCACCCTTTTAAGGGATGATGCGGTCTTCTGCAAGAAGGAGCAGATCATTGAAACGGTCAACGCTCTGCGGGAAAAGTATGGATTTACCGCATATGTCGGCGAGACGGTGGAATTTCACCCCTCGGGATGCGTGACCTTCCCGATCCTCGGAACTCAGGCAAAGCAAGAGGATAAGCTGGCCTTTGACTCCGACCGAAGCAAGCGGCGGGCGATCTATAACGAGGTTGCTGAATGCTTTGGGGATTACCACGTGTTTGTGGGCGGTTCTTCTTCTTTTGATATGGCACCAAAGCCCTACGATAAATATCATGCCCTGGATCGTTATTGCAAAGAAAACGGCCTTTCCCACGATCAGGTGGTATACATCGGCGATGATTACGGTATGGGCGGAAATGATGAGTCGGTCTATCAAGCGGATTTTCATTATATTACCATCGATGATTATCGGGACTTTCCCCAAAGAGTGCAAGATTTGCTGTAATAAAAAAACGGAGTGGATTCCACTCCGATTTTGTTTATAGGGTATTTGTGAATGCTACGATCTCTTTGGCGGCGGCGACGAGCTTTTCTTCCGAAAGGGTGCAGGCGATGCGGATATAGCCCTCACCGGCTTTGTTGAAGGCGTTGCCGGGAACCACGGCGATATGCTTTTCGTCCAGCAGGCGGTAGGCAAATTCCTCGGAGGAAAGGCCGGTCTTACGGATATCGATAAAGAGATAGAAGGTGGAGGCGGGGGCACCGAGCTGAAGCTTGGGTGATTTTTGAAGCTCGGCGGTCATGGCGGTGCAACGGCTCTCAAAGGTGCGGCAGATGGCTTGCTCCAGCGGCGCGCTCTGCTCCAGTGCCGTGAGGGAGGCGTATTGGGCAAACATACAGGCGCAGGAGTTGACGTTTTCCTGCAGGGTCGCCACCGCTGCGGCAACCTCTTTGGGCGCGCAAACGAAGCCCACACGAAATCCGGTCATGGAAAAGCGTTTGGAGAGACTGTCTATCAAAATGGTGCGTTCTTTCATATCGGGAATTTCCAGGATACTGCGGAAGCTACCGTCAAAGACGATGGTGCGGTAGACCTCGTCGGTCACCACCCAAAGATCGTGCTTTTTGGCAAGCTCTGCGATCTCCAAAAGATTTTCAAAGGGCAATACCACCCCGGTAGGGTTGGAGGGGGAGTTGATGATGATGGCCCGGGTCTTACCGTTGACGGTCTTTTCGATGTTGGCGGTGAGGTTTTTAAGGTTTTCTTCCCCTAAGTAGTTGATATAGCGGGGCACGCCGCCGCACATCTTGACCATATTGGTGTAGTTGGGCCAATGAGGCTGCAGGATGATCATTTCGTCGCCGGGGTTCAGGATCGAAACGGTGGAAAGGTACAATGCGCCCATGGCGCCGGCGGTGACGGCGATCTCGTCGATGGTGTAGGTCAGATCGGTGCGTTTATAAACGTCCCTTGCGATGGCCTCCCGCAGGGTGGGGAGGCCGGCGTTTGCGGTATACTTGGTTTTGTTTTGCTCCAAGGCCAGGTTGGCGGCGGCTTTGACTGCATCGGGGGTGGGGATGTCCGGGTCCCCCAGGGTCAGGTCCACTACGTTTTGGTATTCCTTGGATTTATCGTAGATCCGCCGGACCAATTGGGGCTCGTTTTCGGTTACGGTTCGAGAAATATACATAAAAAACCCTCCTATACCGTCATTTTAGTACAGGAGGGAAATTTTGTCTTTTATGAAACCCGTCAGTTTTTATATAAATCGGTTCTTTGGAGGGCGGTTGGTGAGATGCCATAGCGCTCCCGGAACATGGTCGAAAGCTGCGCACTGTTTGAAAAACCGCATCGGTATGCGATCTCTGTGCAGGAAAGATCGGTGGTTGAGAGCAGTTCCTTGGCTTGCTCTAAACGGATATTGATCATGTATTGCTGGGGCGAAACGCCGAACCGCTCTTTAAAAATACGGCGGAAATAATCGGGGCTGTAGCCGCTGACGGCGGCCAACTCCTTGAAGTTGATCTTTTGGTCGGCGTGCTGCCCAATGTATTCCCGCAATAACTGCAGATCCTTGGTGGGCTTGCTTTCGGCGGTGCTTTCCCGCAGGACCGAGAGCAGAAACAGGTCTAAAAGGGAGTGCCCCGCGATCTCGTAGCCCGGGCGCTGATCCTTGTATTCCTGGAAAATATCCTGCAGCAGGGTATATTTGGAAAGATCACCGTTGCGGTAGACCCCCTCCTGCAGAGGGGCAAAGCCTGCCTTGCAGGTGAAGCCGATGAATAGGATCTCGCCGTAGCCCTCCAGACACTCGATATGCCGGGTGCCGGGGGCGATGATGCAATAAGCGTGCTCTTTTACTGCGTGGCTTTGCTCCCCGATGACGGTGGAGCCGGTGCCGGTGAGGAAATAGACCAGCTCGTAGCAATTGTGGGAATGGGTGCGGAAGACGTTGTTTTTGGTGTTGTGCTTATTTAAAAAGCAGATGCGGCTTCCAAGGTCCATTTTTATTCCTCGCCCATCTTTTCGGGGCGATACTTTTTGACCACCTTTTTATTGATCTTGACGGTGGTGTTTTCTTCCCATTCCTCCAGCATCGCCTCGATCTCGTCGGCGCGGATGGTCTCTAAGGTCTCCAGCTGCATGGTGGCGGTGAACACATCCTCTGCGGTACCGTCGTAGCGCTTGATGATGTAGTAACAGTCATCCGTCTCCAGCTTGAGCACCTCTCCCACCTTCAGTTCCAGGATCTGCGCTAAAACCGTCTCTTCGGTGTTGGTCTCGTTGACCACGAAGCTTTCGGTATCGCCGCTGTAGTAGCTGTAAACGGCGATGACATCCTCAAAGGTATCGGTGTCGGCCGGGGTGACGGCGGCGCTGTAGGCGTCCTCTGCCTTTTGGGTAGCCTCCTTCAGTTCGCTGTCAGAGAGTTCTTCGCCGGTCTCATCGTCCACCTTCAGAACGGTGGCCATCTTGATCAAGGCGTTGTGGACGTTATAATAGTCCTTGATATCCTGTAGCTTGACGGGATCCTTGCCGTCGGCGCCGTAATAGTAGGAGAGCACCTTGCTCTTTTTGGTCAGATCGTATTGCTCTTCCAGAAATTCATCGTAGGTATAATTGGTGCTTTGCAGATACTCATTGAATTTACTCATACTGCCAAAGCTGTTTACCGTTTCGGAAATGGCAGACTGGATGGTGCTTTCTTCACTTTCGGTAAAGGTGAGGCCTAAGTTGTCGAACTGCACCGCGTAAAGCTTGTTTTCGATCAGATGCTCCTGCACCACCTCCACCATGGCGTCGGAAAGGGTCTCGCCGGTGTCCACGGTGCTGTTCCAATACTCCTTGGTATCGGAGGCTTCGCTGTCGGAGGAAAGGTAGTTGGTGCGCAGAAGCGTCATGGTGCGGTAATAGTCGTTTTCGGTGACGGTGCGATCCCCCACCTTGATGGCATAATCCGCCTTGCTGCTACAGCCGGTCAGCAACAGCATCAGACAAAGAAGAATGGAAATAATACTTTTTTTCATAAAAATAACCCCTTTTACGGTGATTTCTGAAAAAAGTATAGCATAGTCGCCATTTTTTGTAAATCTTTTAATTGTAAATAATCTGTGAGCGTGATATAATAAGCAGTATGAAGAAAAACGAAAAATATATCGTAAAAATCGAAGATTATACTGCTGAGGGCTACGGCGTTGCTCGGGTAGAGGGCTTTGTGCTGTTCGTGCCCGGTACCGTGGCCGGTGAAGAAGCAGAAGCGTTGGTGGTCAAGGTGGGCAAAAGCTTTGGCTACGGCAAGCTGTTGCGGCTGATCACCACGTCCCCCTATCGGGTGGAGCCGGAGTGCGCCCTGGGCAACCGTTGCGGCGGGTGCGTGTTCTGGCATCTTTCCTATGAGGAGGAGTTGCGGCTGAAGGCCGCCCGGGTGCAGGCGCAGCTGCAACGGATCGGAGGTCTTGAACTGGAGGTTTCCGAACCCCTCGGTGCCGCAGAGCAGACCGGCTACCGTAATAAGGCGCAGTTCCCCATCCGTCAGGTGAAGGACAAGCCTCAGGGCGGTTTTTATGCCGCCGGCAGTCACGGGGTGGTCAGCGGCGCACCCTGCGCCATTCAGCCGAAGGTTTTTAATGAGATTTTAGAGTGGACGCTGAATTTTATGGAGCGGCACGGCATTACCGCCTATGAAGAGCAGGGCTATACCGGAACGGTGCGGCATCTGTATCTGCGCCGCGGCGAAGAAACCTGCGAGATCATGGCTTGCTTGGTGGTCAATCAAAAGAATTTTGCGTTGAAGGAGCAGTTCGCCGAAGAGCTGACCGCCGCCTTTCCGAACGTAAAGACGGTCGCCGTCAATTATAACGACCGCAACACCAACGTGGTGCTGGGTAAGGTCACCGAAACGGTGCTGGGGCCCGGTTATATTGAGGATATCTTGCTGGGTAAGCGGTACCGCATTGCGCCCCAAGCCTTTTATCAGGTCAACCGCCGGCAGACGGAGGTACTTTACCAAAAGGCCATCGAACTCGCCGACCTCAAGGGGGATGAGCGGGTGCTGGATCTTTATTGCGGCATCGGCACCATCGGTCTTTCCCTGGCGGACCGCTGTCGGGAGCTGGTGGGGGTGGAGATCGTTCCCCAAGCTATTGAAAATGCAAAAGAAAATGCCCGTTTGAACGGTATCAAAAATGCGGAATTCTTTTGTGCTGATGCCAAAGAGGCCGCAGCAAGGTTTGCGGCAGAGGGCAAGCGGTTCGACGTCATTATCGTAGACCCGCCTCGCAAGGGCTGTGATGCCGCCACCTTAGAGGCCATCCGCCAGATGGCACCCGAGCGGCTGGTGTACGTTTCCTGTAATGCGGCGACCCTGGCAAGGGATCTGAAAATTTTAGAAGGAAATGGCTTCAAGACCGTCAGCGCCACGCCGGTGGATTTGTTCCCAAGAACACACCATTGTGAATGTGCGGCACTTTTAGTGCTTCAGTGATACAAGCTTTTAATAGTGCGATATATTCGGAAGGAGAAGAAAAATGAAAAAGGTAGTATTGTTAGGTGATTCCATTCGGATGGGCTACGATAAGTACGTAAAGGCCGCCCTGGAGGGGGTCGCAGAGGTGTATTATCCCTCTGTGAACTGCAAGTTCACGCAGAACGTTCTGCGGATGCTGTCTTCCTGGAAGAAGGAGGGCGAATGGGGCGATGATATTGATCTGGTTCATTGGAACGTTGGTCTTTGGGATCTTTTGCATATTGATGAGGATGCCCTCTCCACCCCCGAATACTATGGCTATATGATCGGACGGATCGACCGCAAGCTGCGGGAACTGTTTCCGGGTGCCAAGTTTGTGTTTGCCCTCAATACTTCGGTCAACGAGGCGGGCAACGGTCCCGGTCACGGTCGTTACAATGCCGAGATCGAGCAGTACAATCAGATCGCCGTTGATGCATTGAAGCAGAACGACACTCTGATCAACGATCTCAACACCATCTCCAAGCTGGCCGCCGAGCGTGGCTCCATGTCTGATCGTACCCATTACAGCACCGATGAGGGTCGCCGTTTGCTGGGCGGGCAGGTCATTCGTGTTATCTGTAAGGAGCTGGATATCGTTCCTGCGGAAGTTGATCTGGAAACCTTCAAGCCGGAAAACTATTCTGTTGAAGAAATTGGATATTAAGGCTTGTGAGCTTTGCCCCCGACGGTGCGGTGTGGACCGAACCAAAGGTCTTGGTCGTTGCCGGGCAGGGGCGGAAATGAAAATAGCCCGGGCGGCACTCCATTTTTGGGAGGAGCCGCCTATTTCCGGGCAGAACGGCTCCGGGACGGTGTTCTTTTCGGGCTGTAATCTGGGTTGCGTTTACTGCCAGAACCGTCAGATCAGTCGCAGTAACGTAGGGAAAACCGTCAGCCCCATGGAATTGGCGGAGATCTTTGCCGATCTCGCAAGCCAGGGGGCGCACAATATCAATTTGGTGACTCCCACCCATTACGCATCTGCCATCATGGAGGCGGTGGACTGCTACCGCAAGGCGGGGGGCGATCTGCCCATCGTTTATAATACCGGCGGCTATGAGCGGGTTCGGGTGATTCGGGCGCTTAAGGGGACGGTGGATATTTATCTTACCGACCTGAAATATGCAGACTCTGAGTCTGCCGGGCGCTACAGTGCCGCACCGGACTATCCCAAGGTGGCCAGGGCCGCCCTTGATGAAATGGTCAAGTCGGTGGGCGCACCGGTCTTTGAAAAGGGGCTTTTACGCCGTGGGGTCATTGTGCGGCTGTTGGTTTTGCCGTCTTTGGAGCACGAGGCAATGATCAGTCTTCGCTATCTTTGGGAAACCTATGGTAATCGCATCATCGTCAGTCTGATGAATCAATATACCCCTGTTGGGGAGGATCTTCCGGAGGAACTGAAGGATCCGCTTCCTGCCGCCGCTTATCGGACGGTGGTGGACTATGCCCGGTCGCTGGGCTTTGAAAACGCTTATATTCAAGAGGGAGAAACGGCAAAAGAGAGTTTTATTCCGCCCTTTTGTCAGGAGGAAACATGATCCTTTTATGCTTGGGAGACGTAGTCTCTGTCGCCGGAATGGAGGTCTTGCGTAAGACCCTGCCGGCGCTTAAAAGAACATACCGTCCCGACCACATCATCATCAACGGGGAAAACAGCGCCATCGGCAACGGCATCGACCGTGCCTCGGCCGAGGAGCTTTTTGCCTTGGGTGCAGACGTGGTGACCGGGGGCAATCATTCGTTTCAGCGCAAGGGTGCCGGGGAGATGCACGAAGAAATGCCCTTCCTGCTACGTCCCGCCAATTGGCCGGGGGATCCCTTTGGTCATGGGGAGTGCCGCGTTGAGCTGGGCGCTTATGACCTGCGGGTCATCTCGTTGCAGGGCACTCTTTTTATGAATAAGTGTGATAATCCCTTCACGGTGTTGGAGGAGCTTTTGCAAAAAGGCTTACCGCGGGACGTGACGGTGGTGGATTTCCATGGGGAGGCCACCTCGGAAAAGCAGGCGCTGGCCCGGCACTTTGACGGGCGGGTGGCGCTGGTGTTCGGCACCCATACTCACGTGCAGACCAACGATGCCACCGTTCTGCCCAAGGGGACGGGCTATCTGACCGATATCGGGATGTGTGGTTCGGAGCACAGTATTTTGGGCAAGGGTCTTGAGCCCTGCATCCATAATTTTATCGACCCCGAAAACCGCATGAAGATCACCGATGCAGAGGGCCCCGGGATGCTGAACGGCCTGGTGGCTGAGATCGATACCAAGACTAAAAAGTGCGTAAAGATCGAACTGATCCATTTGAGAGGGATTGAATAAGTGAAAAAGAGCGCATTGTTTTATATTATTTTAGCGGGAATGCTTTGGGGTTCCTCGGGGATCTTTTCCAATCTGCTGGCCCCTTACGGTTTTTCCGCATTACAGCTGACCGCCACCCGCGGTATCGTATCGGGGCTCGCCATTGCGTTGTATGCCCTGATCTTTAACCGCAAGCTGTTCCGGGTGGGGGCGAAACAACTGTTACTGCACGCTATCGCCGGTGCGGCGGTGTTTTGCACCGCCTTTTGTTACTATACCGCCATCCGCACCTCTTCGGTCAGCACGGCGGCGGTGCTGATGTATACCTGCCCCGCCTTCGTGATGGCCTATTCGGTGGCCTTTTTGGGCGAAAAGCTCAACTGGAAAAAGTTCTTTTGCCTGGTGGCGATGCTGGCGGGCTGTATGCTGGTCTCCGGCATCGTATCGGGGCTGACCTTCAGTTTTTGGGGCATCGTGTGGGGGCTGGCCTCCGGGATCCTTTACAGCATTTACTGCATCCTTTCCAAGGTGGAGGCGATGCACGGCTATTCCTCGCTGACTGCCACTCTTTATCATTTCATTGCCATGGGTGCGATCGGGTTGTTCTTCCTGGATCTGCCCACCTATACGGTGACGGTGGCAAAATCCCCCGTGTTTACGATCCCGATGCTGATCGCTATGGGTCTTTGCACCTGCGTACTGCCGTATTTTTTCTTTTCCCTTTCGTTGGAGGACGTGCCGGTGGGGATCGCCTCGGCCTTAGGGATCGTGGAGCCGGTGGCGGCGACGCTTTACAGCGTCATCTTCTTCCGCGAAAAGCTTTCGACCCCGATGATCGTCGGCATCGTGCTGGTGCTGGGCTCTTGTCTTGTTATTGGAGCGGAAAAAGAAGAAGTAAAGGCATAAAAAACTCCCTTTTGCCCAAGTGTCCTTAAAGACACTTGGGCGGTTTTATTCGCCTTGCGGAGATTGATATTGCTACGCAGTTATATTCGGCTAATTGCCGAGTGGTATTGCCTTCGGCA
>CAYLIT010000034.1:0-12303 GCA_964383835.1 uncultured Eubacteriales bacterium | reverse complement strand
TTTGACGAGTTCTTCTTCCCGCAGGCAGGCTGGATCCTGGATGCTATCCACGAGAAGCTGGTTCCCCTGCCCGGTCACGTAGCCGAAAACGGCTGTACCGAGGCCGAAGCCTTCCGTCGTGCTAAGCAGGGCGTATAATGAAAATTTTAAGAACGTGCAATGCCGGCATTTTGCTGGAGCTGGATGGAGTTTCTATCCTGTTGGACGGAATATGTGAGGAGCTCGCTCCCTATCTGCCCGTCCCCGAGGAACTTCGCAGGCAACTGACCGAACGTTTCCCCGATGCGTTGGCGTTCACTCATCGGCATAAGGATCATTACCACGAAGCCTATGCCAAAGCCTATCAAAATGCAACTCTCAGGCTCGTTTTCAAGCCTGAGAGTCCTCTTTCCGGGCAGATCGGTGGCGTCAAGCTGCGCGGGGTCTCCACCCGCCATATCGGCAGGGTCGATATCCCCCATGCAGGCTATATTATAGAGGGGAGTAAAACGGTGTGGTTCACCGGCGATGCCTCTCCCATGAGCTGGAAACGGCTGGAGGGCCTGCCGAGGCCCGACGTGGCGGTCATCACTTACGCCTATGCCCTCACCGAAGCCGCCTGGCGGCAGGTGAAAAGCTGGGGCGCCGCCCATATCGTGCTGCTGCACCTGCCCGACCGGAAAAACGATCCCCACGGCCTCTGGTCGGCGGTAGAAGAGGTTACGTCGGGCGATCCCGCGTTGCACATTCCCGAAATCGGGGAAGAATTGGAGTTTTAATTATTATGAAAATTTTGTCCATCGGCAACAGCTTTGCCGAAGATACCATGACCCACCTGCCCGCTATTGCGGCAGATCTGGGAGAAAATTTTTACTTTGCCTATCTTTATATCGGAGGATGCCCCATCGGGTATCATTATCTGAACGCCGTGGACGATCTGCCGGTTTACCGCTATAATACCAATGGCAGCGGAGAGTGGTCGGTACGCAGAAATGTCCGGATCAGTGAAGCGATCCTCGAACAGGATTGGGATTGGATCAATATCCAGCACGGCAGCAAGGATGGACGGTGCTATACCGATCCGGTCTACTATAAGCATTTGGGTGAGCTGATTTCTTATATCCGCACTCTGGCAGGAAAGGATGTCAAGATCTCCTTTAACATGGCATGGGTGCCGGATCCTGAAAAAGAACATCATGAAATGATGGATTTTTACGGTAACGATCCGCAAAAAATGTATGCCGCCTTGACTGCCCTGACCCGGGATGTAGTGGCCGCAACGCCGGGAATCGATCAGATCTCTCCTGCCGGAACGGCCGTTCAGAACGCTCGTGCGGCTGGCTTGCCGGAGCTGACTCGGGATGGGTTCCACGTCAGCTACGGGCTCGGGCGGTATATCGCCGCATTGACCTTTCTCAAAGCCTTGACCGATTGGGATATTACCAAGGTTCGCTGGACTCCCGAGGAAATGGACAAAAACCATCGGGAAGCAGCAATCCGCTGCGCCCTTGCGGCAATCGAAACTCCTTACGATACCTCAAAGATATAATAAAAGACTCCTGTAAGCGAATATGCATACAGGAGTCTTTTGTTAATTTATGAAACTAATTTTTGCAGCAGGAGTACCACGTCAAAGACACGGACTTTTCCATCACCGTTGAGATCAGGAGAGCCGCTGAGGTATACGTCGTGTCCGTCCAGATACCGTAAAAGCATCATGGCGTCGGCCACGGTCAACGTTCCGTCGCCGTCCAAATCTCCATCGGGCAAGGGGTAATTGCGGATGCAGAAATCATCGATCTCGCCCGCAAAGAAGTAGGTGCCGTCCCGCAGTCTGCAGCCGATATTGGCATAGGAGGTAACGTAGGTGACGGTGTGATCCAGGTCAGCGCTTCCCGCCAGCTCTCCGTTCAGATAGAGCTTGATGCCCCCCTCTTCGAGGCTGTAGACCAGACGGAATTCGGTGAATTCATCCATGGAGAAGGGGCAGGGGATGCTCAACCGCTGGGCGGTATCAAAGACACGGATCCTGCCGTTGTAAACGTCCACGTAAAGGCCGTAGGTACGCACCGACCCGGGTACGTTGGATTTATCGAACAGTACCTGCGTGCGGTTCTTATCTGCCTTGATCTTCATGGAGAGCTCAAAGCCATCCCGCAGATCAAAGGTGTCGGAGTGAGGGATCTGAATGGAGCCCGTTCCGTCAAAGAGGGCAGTTCCCGCCTCGGTTTGGGTCACTCCGCCGAGGATGATGCCGTCGTTGCCGTTGCCGGTACGATCGGTCACCTTGCCGTCGGTGAAGGGTTGATTGAAATCATAGAACAGGGAGGCGTAGGTGGTACGGGTCACGCGGATCTCCACCTCGCAGGGTTCGGAATAAACGACCATGCCGTCCACCTCGGTTTTGATCCGATATTGGAAGGTGATCTTGGGATCGTAGTAAGCGCCCGTTGCGGTGGGAACTGTGGGAGCAGTGTAGCTGAAGCTGCCGTCTGCATCCAGCTGAACGGGGCAGGTGGTTTGGGTTTCGGTGGGAACGAACTCCACCTCATATTCTCCCGCCTTCAGCAAAGCACCCGTTCCGGTTTTATCATTGAGGGTAACGTTTTGCTGTAAGGAATCACCGTAGTAGATCTGATAAACGTCTTTTTCTGCTTCGGGCACGATGCCCACCTGCAGGGTCACCGTTGCCGAGCCGAGTTTTTCGCCGAAGCGAAGAATATCGTAGGTAAAGGTATCAATTCCCGTAAAATCCGTGTTGGGGGTGTAGATAAAAGCGCCGTCCTCAAAGAATTTCAGCGTTCCGTTCTGCGTAGATGCAGAAAGCTCTGCAAGCAGATTTGCGGCATCCTCCGTATCGTTGGAAAATACACCGGGGGTTGCCACCGTCAGCGATTTGTTGTAGGAAACGGTGTAAAGATCATCGGTGGGGGTGACGACCGCTTGCTCATCATCAAGGGGCACGATCTTAAAGTTATCCAAAAGGCCCACGTACCCATATTTGAACTGGCGGTTCATGGCGATATATGCCGGCTGATCGGTGTAAACGGTGGTTGCCGTAAAGGCGGCCTGACCCTTTTGTACGCCGTCGTACCATAAGGTTACCGTGCCGTTTGCGGTGTCAACGTCTACCTGCACCGTATGCCAGTTGCCATCCAGAATTTCGGTAGCAGCCACGTTCAGCAATACCTTGCCCGCGATCAGAACGCGGAGCTTGCTTTGATAGAAATCCAGATAAAGGCCTTGGTTGCTTCCGTATTTATCAAACAGCGTCATCGTGCTGGTGGAGGTAGTGTTCATATCAAAGGAGACGGAATAGTTGCTCATGGGGTCGAAGGTGGCGGAGGAGGAAATCTCCAGATAGCCGCTTCCGTTAAAGGATACCGCCTGGTTGCCTTCTTCGCGGGTCTGTACAGTGGTTCCGCTGCCCATGATGGCGGCGGTGTTGCCGTTGCGCTTATCGGTAAAGGCGTTGTCGGTGATGGCGTCGTCGAAATCGTATTCTGCTGAAACGATTCCGGCACGCTTATCCTCTGCCGCAATGCCGAGGGTTCTGTTGAAGGCCGCTTTTCTTGCGGTGTTGGCGGTTCCGCTGAAGGCAACGGTCTCGTAGACCACCTCGGCATCTGCCACCTGCTGAATCAGATAGCTTGCGTCCTTTTCGGTCTCCAAAACGATCTTTCCGTCCACTACGGCGGTCTCTACGCCGTTGACCAGCACCGTATCAGCCTCCCAGGGGGCTTTCACCGTAGCGGTGCCGCCGTGCTGGCTCTTGACGCCGATGTACCGTACCGCGCCGTCGGCATATTCGCTCGATACCAAAAAGCCGCCGTCTGCAAGGAGGGTGAAGGCGCCCTTGAAATCGTTGCCGGAGGGTGCGGCGGGGAAGGCACGGATGATGCCGTCATAGCTTTGCAGCATCATTTCGTTCATGGTGCTGATGTGCAGCCCCATGCTTTCCATCTTGCCGTTGTCGTCGTCGGTAAAGCCGTTGATACGCTTTTGCATCAGCTCGATCATCGTGCCCATCTGCGCCTCGGCATCATCACCCAGGCCAAGACGGGCGGCGTGGATGCCGTCTACGCACCAGATATCGGTCTTATGGGTGTTCTTATAACGCTCGTTGTAGGTATTGATGGCGATCTGCAGCTCTTCGTGATCTACACCCACTAAATCGTGGGGATAAACGACCTCCAGCTCGGGATTCTGGCGGTTGGTCTTGTCAACGGTATAGTCGTTGACATCGTAGGCCGCGTACCGCGGTAAACCGTCGTCGGTGGTGGTCATGGTGATGGGCTCCAATTTCGCCAAAACGTCGGTAGCCTTGGCGATCAGCTCCGCATCCTGCTCCTCGCGACCCAAGATCTCTGCCGCCTCTAAAAATAAGGGGAAGAGACCGCGGATGGAGGCGTTGTCTACCGTGGAGTTGTTGATCCGCCACCAAGTCTCAAGGGAGTTGGAATACTCTAATTGATAGGTTCCCGTTGCCTCATCCCAACGCGCCCATTCGGTAAAGAATTTTACGGTGCGGCGGATGTATTCATAATATTGCTCCAATAAGGATTGATCCATGGAGTAACGGTAGGCGCGGAACATATTCTCGGCGATCTCGGCACCGGTGGAGAAGATCAGTCCCGTGTGATCGTTGTTGTAGCCGCTGCCGTCCCAGACGATGGTCTCCCAGGTCTTCATGGCATCGGTGACCGTAGGATCAATAAAGCCGTGCTCCGTATTGGTCTCCTCGTTGAAATACTCTACGGTATAGGTGGTCATGGGCTCCATGAGGCCATTATAAAAGTTCAGATAGGGCAGATATCCCTCCACGCGGTTGGAGGACAAGAAGCCGTGATAGATCGCCCGCTGATTATAATGCCAATAGCCGTAGTTCCATCTGATATCCTCGTCCTTGAGGGTATTGTAAACGGCGCGCATAAAATGCTGTTGATTGAGGGCATAGGCGGCACCGCCGAGCTGGTACTGGGAAATGTAATAGGTATTTTCCAGATAGTCGCTTTCGGTAGCATCGGTGTTTTGATATTGAACAAAGGAGCGTTGCCAATAATCGTGCCACCAAGCCTTGGAGGCATTCAGTCCCTCCTCGTAACCCTGTTTTTGAGCATCCTCCAGGGCGGTCGCCGCCATTTCAAAGACATCCTCGGCGGTGGAGGAGTAGGTGGCGGTTTCGTAAGCTCCCACAACGTTTTCACTTTCCAAATGATAACGGGAGGAAGCGTTCATCCAAAGGGTATATTCGCCGTTTTCAGGCGGGGTAATGTAGATTCTTGCGGTATGCTCGTCGATGGGGATAATGTCGTAATCCGCACCGTCTACCGTTACGGCAAAGGCATAGCCGAAGGGCTCGATGTCAGAAATACCTTTGGTGTACCTGATGACCCCATCCTTTTCAAAGCGGGTGATGGTTTTCCAGGCAGAGGCATCTGCGGTTCCACTGAGATTGAGGGTGCTGTCGGAGGCCGTCCACATCTCCACGTCAAAGGTTACCTGCTTGATCCCTTCGCGGGTATCCTTTACGTGCAGTCCCAGCGTCTCGGAATCGGGCAAGCCGAAAACCTCGGCGGTAAAGCCGTTGTTTTGTGCGATGCTGACGTAACCGTCGTATAAATGCAGCCGTTGCTCAAAGCCGTCGTTTCCGTTTAATGCAGGAGTGGTGGAAAGCCGAACCTGTGCCGCGCTGAAGGCGCTGTGCTGGGCATTGTCCACGCTGTGGATCTGCATTCGAATGCCGTCGTCCTGCCAGACCATCGCACCGGTCTGACCGTTTGCCACCGGCATTCCTTCGATCTCTCCGTCTGTGGGAAGGGTAGTATAAATAAGATCATGCTTGGAAAGAAAGGCCTCGTAGTCGACAGCCAATCTGCCGCTTTCGGCATCCCAGCCCCACTGTTTAGCGGTGGTTTCCGCTATGGTCAGCGGTGCCATGCCAGGCAGCATACAAAGTGTTGTCATGATTGAAATTCCTCGAATCAAGTATTTTTTCATAACGTTCAACCTCCTCTTGACTTTATAATAACAAACTAAAAATTATTTTAAAAGTGGCTAAAATGACATATTGTAAGGCTGATGCGACTTTTTTGTTCATGCGATGTTTTTTATGCTATAATAAAGGGGAGGTGAGCTTATGTACAACCAAAATACGACAAATACATTATTCTTTTCCTATATTCATGTCCGTATTGCGCAAAAGACCTCCGGGCATCGCTGGTGGCTGAAAAACGGCATTGACGTCTGGAGCAAGCGCTATAATATGATCTCCGACGTAGTTTATCTGGTAGAGGAAGGGGCCTTCGATCTTGTTGTGGGTGAGCGGTGCTTCCACGTCAAGAGTGGGCAGATGATCTACCTGCCGGCCGAGGTGGACTTTGAACTGAAGATCACGGGGGAGCAGCCCCTTGTGCTGTATTGGAGCCATGCGGAGCTGGGCTTTGCGCAAAATAAGCTTAATCAGATCTTTCAATTTCCCTTTGTTATTACGCCGAAGGACTACGAAGGGGCAAAGGCGTTGTTTCTGCGGCTGATCGATATCCTTGATCCCGAAAATCTCGCCCGTGTTTTAGAGGCTAATGCCATCTATCTACAGCTGGTCAGCCTGTATCTCAAAGAAAGCGGTGCCGTTCCCGTTCAAAAAGCACCGCGCAGTGCTTCGATGCAGGATATCGTGAAATACGTGAGCAGTAATCTGCACCGTATCATTACCGTCAGGGAGCTGGCCGATCTGGCGGGCTATAATCCCACCTACTTTTCCCGTAAATTTAAAAAAGCCTACGGCAAAGACCCCATCGAATATATCAACGATATGAAGATCAAAAGTGCGGTGGAGCAGCTGCAATATACCAACCGCCCTGTTTCGGAGATCGCGGCGGGTCTTGGCTTCAGCGACGTGGGCTACTTCAACAGCATCTTCAAAAAAAGAAAGGGAACCTCTCCCTCCAAATACCGCAGCAGCCCCGTCTGGCGGAAAAAGGTATGATCTGTTATAAGAAAAACCTATAACTCAAAGAAATAATTTAAATTTACAAATAACACTCTTTGCATTATACTAAAGGATAGAAAGGAAGTGCTTATCATGAATACTTATAAAATCGCAGTCATCGCCGGCGACGGCATCGGGCCCGAGGTCATTGCCGAGGGCGTTAAGGTCTTAAAACGGGTGGCCGAGCTGGACGGCGGCTTTCAATTTGAATTTACCCATTTCCCGTGGGGTTGCGAATACTACCTCAAAGAGGGCAGAATGATGGCAGAGGACGGCCTGGAGCAGTTGGCTGAATTTGATGCCATTCTGCTGGGTGCCGTAGGGTACCCGGGTGTCCCCGATCATATCTCTCTTTGGGATCTTCTGCTGGTTATCCGTAAGCATTTCGATCAGTATATCAATCTGCGCCCGGTCAAGCTCTTAAAGGGTGCGCCCTGTCCTCTTGCCGATGCAAAGCAAGAGGATATCGACATGGTCTTTATCCGTGAAAACAGCGAGGGCGAATATGCGGGCAGCGGTAGCTGGCTCTTTAAGGGACAGCCTAATGAGGTGGTCGTTCAGGACGGCGTTTTCTCCCGCAAGGGCTGTGAGCGGGTCATCCGCTACGCCTACGAGCTGGCTCGCAAGGAAAAGAAGAGCCTGACCAGCATCAGCAAGGGCAACGCCCTTAACTACTCCATGGTCTTTTGGGATCAGATCTTCCGTGAGGTGGGGGAGGAATACCCCGACGTAGAGACCCGCACCCTTTTGGTGGATGCGGCCAGTATGTTTATGGTCAAGGATCCAAAGCGCTTTGAGATCGTGGTTACCTCCAATCTGTTCGGGGATATCCTTACCGACCTGGGCGCCGCCATTGCCGGCGGTATGGGGCTGGCGGCAGGTGCCAACCTCAACCCCGAGCGTAAGTTCCCCTCCATGTTCGAGCCCATCCACGGCTCCGCTCCCGATATCGCAGGGAAGGGCATCGCCGATCCCCTGGCTACCGTCTGGGCGGTTTCTCAATTGCTGGACCACTTCGGTCACGAGGATTGGGGCAAGCGCCTCATTGATATCATCGAAGAGATGCTGGTAGAAAAGACTGTCCTCACCCCCGATCTCGGCGGTACCGCCACCACCCAGGAGGTGGGCGATCGGGTGGTGGAAAAATTATGACCCTGCAGCAGCTTGGCTATTTTGCCGCCGCCTGCCGTTATGGGAATATCACCCGGGCGGCAGAGGAATGCGGTGTTTCTCAGCCATCAATCTCTGCGGCTATTAAAAATTTAGAGCAGGAGTTCGGGCTTTGTCTGGTACGCCGTCGCCAGACCGGCTTTACCCTCACCAAGGAGGGGGCAGAGCTTCGCCGCCTGGCAGAGGCATTGCTGGAGCACGCCGACAACGTGGAAAAGACCATGCACGCCCGGGGCAAAAACCGTCCCTTTTTGCGGCTGGGCATCCCGCCCATGGCGGCAACGGCGCTGTTCCCGGCGATCTATGGGGAGTTCTGCGCTCAAAATGAAGATCTCACCCTTTACACCCAAGAGATGGGGCGGGAGGATCTTTTAAAGGCGCTGGACGGCGACCTTTTGGACATGGCATTTCTGCCGCACACCGAAGATTTTTCGGTCGAATATATCGCCATTCCCGTCACTCGGTTTGAAACCGTCTGCTGTGTGGCTAAAAATCACCCGTTGGCCCAGCGCATCGTTCTTTCTCCTACAGATCTTGCAGGTGAGCCGCTGGTGTTGTTCTCTGATCGTTTTTTTCAGACCGAGCGGATCCTCGCTTGCTTTGCCGATGCGGGGGTAGAGCCCCGGGTACTGCACCGTTCCTCTCAGCTTTCCACCGTGGAGCAGTTTATTGCCGAAGGCATCGCTGTCGGCTTTTTGTTCCGTGAGACCGCCGATAAGAATAAACAACTGGTTTCCATCCCTCTGGAACCTCGTCTTTATACCAAGATCAGCTTGGTGATGCGTCGTGATCGGTTTGTCAGCGAGGGAATGCAACGGTTTTCAGATTATATTGAAAAGGCCTTTACAAATTGGTAAAAAAGGGCTATAATGGCCTCGAAAAACCGTAAAAAGAGGTAAAAAATGAACGACTTAAAAGGAAAAACCATTATCTGGAACGGCGACTCCATCTGTGCCGGTAATAAAAAAAGAGACCCCTGGGAGAGCAACGCCTGGGCAGGCCGCATTGCCGCTCGCAACGGCATGACCTACAAAAATTTCGCAGTATGCGGCGGCACCTTTGTGGAAGGGCTGATCCGGAATAACGGGAATCCCCGTCACTCGGTGTCTGCGACCCTGGATCTGATGGCCGAGGAATTCCCCAATGCCGACTATATCATTTTTGAGGGCGGCACCAACGATGCCGACCTTCTGAAGAACACCGATCGCATGGGCACCTGGGACCCGGACGATTTTTCGGGTGAGTACGATAAAACCACCTTCTGCGGCGCCATGGAGAGTGTTTTTTACTGCGCTACCCGCGTATGGCGCGGCAAAAAGATCGGCTATATCGTGGCTCAGAAGATGGGGGTCAACCCGGAAAGCCGCCGTCGTCGGCATCTTTATTTCGAAGAGGCTATGGCGATCTGCGAAAAGTGGGGCATTCCCTATCTCGACCTTTGGGACGGCTGTTACTTGAACCCCTGCCTGCCCTGGATGTATGACCCCGAAAAGACCTCGGAGGAAAACAACGAGGCGGGTACCTACTATCGGGATGGACAGCATCTGACTGATGCCGGCTATGATCTGACCTCTGAAATCATTGAAAACTGGATAAAAACCACCCTCTAAGGGCAAGGCGGCGCATCTATGCGATGCGCCGCTTCACTTTTTTAAGACAGGGGACGGTTCTGTGATTGACCTAATTAAGACAGGGGACGGTTCTGTGATTGACCTAATGGAGGACGGTGCCTATTTTTTGCCGACACTGCCGGAGATGGTGGGGAGTGAGGCGGACTCGACGATCCGTTCCGGAAGGTCGCGTTGCAATGCAACAAAATGCAACGAAAATGCAACAAAATGCAACGAAAATGCAACGCAGAGTAAGAGTATAGAGATAGAGAAAGAGAAAGAGACAGAGTCAGAGTCAGAGATAGAGATATTAAGCGGCGGGGCCGCTACGAATCAGGCAACGCAATCAGGGGACGAGCAATCAGGGGACGGTTCTGTGATTGATTCCAAAAAACATTGAATTTCACCCGCATTTCAGCAATGAGATGCGGGTGTTTTTCTTTTGGGATATGTCCTTCGGCTTCTCGGATAATAAAAACGATCTGATCCGTGAAACCGATGCCCGAGGCAACGAGACCGGCTACACCGTAGACGAAGAAACGTCCCGTAACGAGGAAGTGGTGGATCGCTGCGGCAACAAGACCGCTTATGAATACGACGACGCCGGCAACACCACCAAGGTGACCAGCAAGGATGCCGACGACGTAGAGCAGGCACACGTGGAATATGCCTACAACAGAATCGGTCAGATGATCGGCGAAAAGTGGGTAGATGCGGCAAATTCCGTCATGGCGCACTACAGATACGTCTACGACGGGCAGGGAAATATCGTCATTAAGTCAAAAAATACACGTCATTAAGCCAAAAAGTAAATGTGAGAATTGCATTTTATATAAAAGTATGTTATATTTATATAAATATAGACAGGAGAGAATTATGGAGAAACAATACATCAAACATTTTTCCCATTCCCTCGGAAGAGAGATGGAGTGTACGTTTTACGGTCACGGCGGGATGCCGGTGCTGTTTATCCCTTGTCAGGACGGCCGCCACTTTGATTTTGAAGGGTTCAATATGACCGACACCTGGGGTAGCTGGCTGGAAAACGGCGAGGTGATGGTGTTGGCCATCGACACCATCGATAAAGAGACCTGGTCCGATCGGGAAAAGCCCGCCGCGGAACGGGCGCAGCTGCATGAAGCCTGGATGCGCTATCTGGTGGAGGAGGCCGCTCCCATGCTGGAGGAGCGGTGCGGCCGCCGGGGCGTTACCGTTTTCGGCTGTAGTCTGGGTGCCACCCATGCGGTCAATCTGTTTTTGCGGTTCCCGGATCGCATTACCGGAATGCTGGCCTTGAGCGGCATTTACGATGGGGCCTATGGGTTTGGCAATTACATGGACGGGGTGGTCTATCAGAATTCCCCGGTCCATTACATGGCCAATTTCCCCGCCGATCATCCCTTTATTGAAAAATTTAACCGTAATCGTGGCATCATCTGCGTGGGTACCGGCGCTTGGGAAGAGCCCCACACTACCTTTCAGTTAAAGAAGTTTTTTGAAGAAAAAGGGATTCAGATCTGGGTAGATATCTGGGGCGAAGACGTGAACCACGATTGGCCCTGGTGGCATAAGCAGGTGGAATACTTTGTTCCGAAGCTTTTAGAAAAATAACATAGAAAAGAGAACCATATGAAAAACATTATTTTTATTTCTCCCAATTTCCCTACCAATTATTGGATGTTCTGTCGGGAACTGAAGAACAACGGCATGAACGTTTTAGGCATCGGAGATCAGCCCTACGAGGAGCTGAAGCCGGAGCTGAAAGAAAGCCTGAACGAATACTATAAGGTAGGCAGTCTGGAAAACTACGACGAGGTCTACCGCGCGGTGGCGTACTTCACCTTTAAGCACGGTCGTATTGACTGGCTGGAGTCCAACAACGAGTATTGGCTGGAGCAGGATGCCCGTCTGCGCACCGATTTCAACGTTCAAAGCGGCTTCCAGACCGCCGATATGGTGCGCATCAAGCACAAATCCAAAATGAAAGAATTCTATACCAAGGCCGGTATTCCCGTGGCTCGTTACTATCTGGTCAAGACCCTGCAGGGTTGCCGTACCTTTATCAAAAAGGTGGGCTACCCGGTAGTTGTCAAGCCGGATAACGGCGTGGGCGCCGCCGCCCCCTATAAGCTGACCTGCGATGAGGAGCTGGTCAACTTCTTTGAAAGCTATCCAAAGGAAGTCCCGTATATCATGGAAGAGTTTGTCCATGCGGAGGTCAACTCCTACGATGCCGTCATTGACGGCGAGGGGAATCCTATCTTTGAAACCGGTAACGTCACCCCCGATTCCATCATGGATATCGTCAACAATCAGGATAATAGCTGTTATTATATTGTCAAGGATCTGCCGGAGGATACCCGCAAGGCGGGCCGTGCCACCGTCAAGAGCTTTGGCGTCAAGAGCCGGTTTGTTCACTTCGAGTTCTTCCGTCTGACGGAAGATCAGGAGGGACTTGGCAAAAAGGGCGAGGTCATTGCGCTGGAGGTCAATATGCGCCCCTGCGGCGGCTTCACCCCCGACATGATCAACTTCGCCAACTCCACCAACGTT
>CAYLIT010000033.1:0-12795 GCA_964383835.1 uncultured Eubacteriales bacterium | reverse complement strand
TTTCGATTAACCGGCGAGGCTGAGCCGCTATATTGTCCAAAAGTTTCATCCCAATGAGGGGAAACTCTCAAAATCTCCCACTGTTGATTGGTACCATGGAGAAATTTGGATTGGATGATCTTGGTGTTCTCTGCAGCAGAACCGCCGTATACCTCCACTCCCCGATATTCCCCCGTGCTTCTTGTTAGCATTTTGAAATAAACTACACTGGTGGAACTATACCAAGTATCTACCAGAAATTCTTGCTTTTTATCATAGTCAACCTTTTCCACCATTTTGATCCGCAAACCTTCGGCATATCCTTTATCCTCAACCGTAAATGCCATGGTGGAATCAGCCGCAGATAAAATTTTTACATAACCATATCCGGGAACTGATGCATTAGCACCCACTTTTTCAAAAAAGAAAAACTGTTCTAAGCTTCCATCCTTTGTTTTTTGCACAAGATTATTGGTTGCCCGATCCCAAGTGATTGCTTTTCCCGTAGCGCGATTCACAAAACAGAAAGGCCCCGAGTCATAAAGTCTACTGTGTGAATAATTTGCATCAATGGTAACCGTCCCCAAAGACGAATCTACCCAACCGCGTTTAACTAAACCCGCTTCAGTATGGTACTGAACAAAATAGTACGTTATATTATTATATTGATTTACCTTTCTGCCTAATACCATCAACGGATCTTCATTTGCATAGATCTCCCCAATTACGTGATAAGAATTTGCTGTTCCGGCATTAGACAGAACCGTAGTGGTTGCCGTACATTTTCCGGGACGGTAAACGTCATACTGCGTCCACGTATAGGTCGAGGGAAGATTGATCGCCGACATGGCAATATAGCCGTACATCTCTTTATTATCAACATACCAATATACATAGAAATAATCGTAATCCCGGCTGACAAGATACACTCCTTTTCCGGCAGCAAGAGTATAGCTCGTTGGAGCACAGTCGGAACCATAGGGTGCATAATAAACCGTAGCCGAAGTTTTAAGGGGCAGTAGGTCGGCCCACCGATTAAATTTTTCGGATATTTTTCCAATATCCCAATTTAAGTATATCAATTAAACAAAGCCTTGTCAACGCATGGCGCTCAAATTCATTTCACATTTTGCATTTTTTTCATATATTATCGCCAATATTATACATACCTCTTTTCCCTCCAAGATTTCACAAAACGCCGTTTTAATTTCTATAAAAAATCCTTGATATTGCCTACGATTTATGATATAGTGATATGTATTATTTATACGGAGGAAACATGATGCGCTTTTTATGGACCACCTTTTGGGGAAAGTTATTGATGACCTTCCTGGTATCAATGGTCCCCATCATCGAGCTCAGAGGAGCCATCCCCATCGCCACCGCTCACGGACTGGATTGGCAGCTTGCCATTCCCGTTGCCATTATCGGTAATTTAGTGCCCATTCCTTTCATTATTATATTTATAAAACGGATCTTTGCCTGGATCCGCCGTAAGATACCCAAGCTCAACCGATTTGTGGACAAGCTGGAAAACCGCGCCAAAGCCAAATCGGACATTGTGGAAAAGGGCGTTTTCTGGGGCCTTTTCATTTTCGTTGCCATTCCCCTGCCGGGGACCGGCGCCTGGACCGGCGCTTTGATCGCCGCCATGCTGGATATGAAGCTGAAACGTGCGTTTCCTGCCATCGCTCTGGGCGTGCTCAGCGCCGGGATCATCGTTGCGTTTGTTTCTTACGGCGCCGCAGCGTTGCTTTTTTAAGAGGAGATTGAAATGTTCAGAGAAATGAGAAGAAAGCGGCAACAGCTTTCAAAAAGAGACAGCCTGACCGCTTTACAAAGAGGAACCTCCGGCGTACTGGCACTACTGGGCGATGAGGGCTATCCCTACACCGTACCCATCAGCTACGCACTGGTAGGGGATCAGTTGTATTTCCACAGCGCCAGGGAGGGGCATAAGATCGACTCTATCCGCCGGGAATCCAAAGCATCCTTCTGTGTGATCGATATGGACTGCATCGTTCCGGAGCGGTTCACCACCTGCTACCGCAGTGTGATAGCCTTCGGCAAGCTCCGTTTCGTGGAGGATGAGGAAGAAAAACAACTGGCCATCGATGCCCTGACCGAAAAATACTCGATGCAGTACAAGGATGAGGCCGCCGCAGAGATCGAGCAGATGTGGAGCCGCCTCTGCCTCTTTACCATGAAGATCGAGTATCTGACCGGCAAGGAAGCCAAAGAATTGATCAAATAAAAAATACCCGTGCCAGACGCACGGGTATTTTTAGATCCTTACCTCAAAATCTTTTTTACACTTAGGGCAGCAGACGGTATGCTTGCCTTTTTTATTGGGCAGGCGCAGGGTCGCCTTGCAATGAGGGCAGGTGCGGTAACGGTGGGTCTTGCGCTCGGCAAGCTTCTTCTTTTGCAAGGAAAACCAGCCCTTGATCTTGCCGGAAAAGCGCAGATACTTTTGATTTTCCAGCTGGCGCTTATAGATGCTGCGGGAAAAGACGCGGAAGAACATCCACACCAGCACCGCCAGCGCCGCAAAATAAAAGGGTTCAAAAAAGATGGCGGCTACCACGCAGGCCAGGTAGACCCACAGCAGCGCTTTACTTAACTGATCCACACCATAGCGGCCCGCCATAAAACGGGCCACCCGCTCACGAAATTTCATTCCTATTCCTTCTTTCTGATACTAAGTCAACAATACGGACAACACATCTTTGCCAGGCAAAGCCCCATGCAGATGGGGTTGATGCCACCACTCCGGGGAACCCCGAAGCCGCGCCCATAGGTCTCGTAGGCCATGCCGGAATACTGCAATTGATTGAGCAGGCTCTGATACTCGGCGTTGCCCGGCTCCATCTCCACCGCTTTACGGGCAAATTCCAGGGCCTGGGTACGGTTCCCCACCCCTGAATGGGCGTAGGCCGAAAGGAAATACCACTCTGCGTTGCGGTCGGTGATGCGGTTGAGCACGTTGAAGGCCTCCCGATAGCGACGATAGTGCAGATAATTGCGCACCGCCGTCATCTCGGGGGTGGAGCCCCGCCCCGGTTCTTCGTAGCCGCTGTAGCCGGTGCCACCGGTCTTGCCCTGCCGTTGATTTAAGACCTGATCGTAGGCGGCGTTGATCTCGGCCATCTTCTTTTCAGCAAATTCCCGATCCGGATGGATATCCGGGTGGTACTGCTTGGCCAGCTTTCGATATGCTTTTTTGATCTCGTCATCCGTAGCGGTGGGCGGTACGCCCAATACGCTATAGGGATCCTGACTCATTTCTTTTCTTCCCCTTTGTTTATTTGGTCAAACTTGCTCCAGATGCCGGAATACAGTACGTTCCGTAAAATATCCAGATGCTCCACCAGCGGCAGCCGTTCCAATACCAGGGCGCACTCGCCTAAGGTATCCTTCAGCATCTCCTCTACCCGTTCCCGATAGTCCGGACGGTCGCAGATCAGCGTCATGGGATTGTAGCCGCCCTTTTTGCGGTCCTTAGGCAAATCCTCGTAGGCGTCCATCCAGTAAACGAACCGCCCCAGCGCTTCGCCGAACCGGCGGCAATCCTCTGCCCAGAAATCCCTGCGGTAGATAAACAGCTGACCCAGCAGGCGGCCGAAGATATTGGCGGCCGTATCCAGGTCTGCAGGCGCTTTATTTTCTTCCCGTGCCAGTTCCTCCATCCCCTCCAGCACTGCCTTGGCCTGCCGGGGGTACTGCTCTTCGATGGCGGGAATGTATTTCTTCAGCCGATTGGCGGCGGTGCGTGCCGCCGTTTTCTTTTCGTCGCTCCAATCGTCCAGCAGGTTATAGTAGGCCAGCAGGATATTCATGGCGGCGCCGTAATCGATGACCGCATTTTCCGCCATGGTACGCTCCTTGGCAGGATGCACTACACACCGACCCGTATGATAGCTCGTTTCGGGGTCCAAAAGATCTGCCAGCAAAAGGATCATGAAGGTCATATCGTAATTGATGGTCAGCCGTCCGAAATTGTCGAACTGCTTTTTCAGACTGCGGCAAAGACCGCAATAATAACTGCGATAAATACCCTGCTGTTCCTCGGTCAGCTGCTCCATATTGGCGACCACATACCCAAACATGACCGTTCCCTCCGTTTCTTCTTGATGGTCTTATGATACACTAAACCCCCCCGTTTGTGTTGAATAAATTGTAAATTTTACATAAACGTACTGTTTTTTCCTCATAATAAGACCGATCGGAGGTAATAGAATGATCATTTTACAAGCCTTTTTAACCTCACTCTTTTCGGCAATTGCTCTTTTTCTGATAACAAAACTAATGGGCTACCGCCAGATCGCCCAGATGAGCGGCTATGATTATATCAACGGCATCACTATCGGCTCCATCGCCGCCGAGCTGGCCTTTGAGGGCTTCGACCACTTTGCTGAAAATCTCACCGCCCTGCTGGTCTACGCCGCCTTCGTGCTGTTGCTTTCGGTGGTGACCGACCGCTCGGTCAAGCTGCGGACGTGGATCACCGGCAAGCCGCTGGTGCTGATGGAAAAGGGCAAGCTCTGCCGAGAAAATTTCAAAAAAGGCAAGGTGGACGCCCATGAATTTCTTTCCCTCTGCCGCCAGCAGGGATATTTTGATATCGCTCAATTAGACACCGTTTATCTGGAGCCGAACGGACGGATCAGCTGTTCCACGAAACCGGTCTACCGTCCCGCCACCCCCGAAGATCTGGCATTACAGCCGCCCGCCGAGCCTCTCCCCTTGGAGATCATCACCGACGGGGTAATGCTCCTACACAATCTTAAAAAGCTGGGTTTTGAGGAAAAATGGTTGACCCAACGACTTTCGGAGCTGAATGCGCCCCCGCAAAACAAGATCTTTCTTGCCATCTGCAATGAAAAAGGTGAGCTGACGGTCTTTTAAAAGCCCCTTTCCCATAGATTATATCGGAAAGGAGTTGTTTTTTATGGCAATCAAGATCGTCATCGATGCGGGGCATAATCCCCAAGGGGTCAATGCCGGGGCCGAGGGCAACGGACTCAGGGAGCAGGATATCACCTATGCGGTGGCGCAGGAGCTGGCCGCCCTTTTACGGGAAGATCCCCATTTTGAGGTGCGGCTGACCCGCAACACCCCCACCGAGGTGTTGGGCACCACCAACGCCTCCAGTCTGCAGCAGCGGGTGCAGATCGCCAACGGCTGGCCGGCAGATTATTTTATCAGCATCCACGCCAACGCCTCCACCAACCCGGAGGCCAACGGTACCGAGGTCTATACCTTCCGCAACACCGGTGCCGCCCACGAGCTGGCCCAGGAGATCCAGGAGGCCATCGTGGAGGAACTGAATATGAAAGACCTGGGGGTCAAGACCAACCCCTCCCTGTACGTACTGCGCCGCACCACCATGCCGGCAGTGTTGGTAGAGCTGGGCTTCATCACCAACGCAGAGGATGCCCGTAAAATGAATGAGAACCCGGAGGGCTTCGCCCGGGCCATCTACAACGGAATGCTGGACTATTTTGATCTGACTTGACCCAAAAGCCTTGCTTTTTAAAACTTATTTTAATATAATGTAGAAAATATAACACATAAGAGGAGAATACCATGGATTTTATGAAAGAGATCGATGCGCGCAGTGAACGGTTAAAAGCTGAGATCCTGAGCGCCAAGGATGAACTGAAGATCAAAGGAAACACCTACTATGTCAGCAACGCGGGGGACGATGAGAACGACGGCAAAACGCCTGAAACCGCCTGGCGGACCTTGAAACGGGTCTCGTCTGCTGAGCTCCGTCCCGGAGATGGGGTGTTGTTTTGCCGCGGCGATCTCTTTCGTGGATTTTTGGAGACCTGCTCCGGGGTCAGCTACGGTGCCTACGGCACCGGTGAAAAGCCCAAATTCTACGGTTGGGATCATAACCTCAGTGATCCCGCCCTTTGGGAGCTTTACGATGAGGAGCATCATATCTGGAAGCTGAAAGAAAAGATCCTTGACTGCGGAACCTTGGTCTTTAATCAAGGGGAGGCCCACAGCCGCAAGCTGATCCCTTCCTATATCGGCGGTCGGTTTGTCTGCCGTGAGGAGGAAAACCGTATTTTTGAAATGGAACGGGAGATGACCGAGGATTTAGACCTTTTCTGCTCCTGCACCGAAATTATGACCGAGCGCCCCGGCTTTGACGGGCAGACCTTCCCTGTTCCGCACTTTAAGGACGACAACTACGGAGACCTTTATCTGCGGTGTGACAAAGGAAATCCCGGCGAGGTCTTTCCCGATATCGAAGCCCTTCCCCGCCGCCACATGATCTACGTGCGGCAAAACGACCACGTGACCGTCGATAATCTTTGTCTTAAATACATCGGCACCCACGCCGTTTCTGCCAGTGGGACGCATCGCGTAGGACTGACCGTCACCAACTGCGAGATCGGCTGGATCGGCGGTGCCATTCAGAACTACGTCGGCAACGACCCCAATTTCCCGGAGGGCGGGCGCGGCAAGGTCATCCGCTTCGGCAACGGGGTGGAGATCTACGGCGGCTGTGAGGACTACACCGTATCAAACTGTTATTTTTACGAGATCTATGATGCGGCGGTCACCCATCAGAGGGAGACCCGGGGGGAGCTCACCAAGATGGTAAAAGTACGCTACACCGATAATCTCATTGAGCGCACCGTCTACCCCATTGAATACTTTCTCATCAAAAGCGGCGGCGATACCGACAGCTTCATGGCGGATATCGAGTTCAGCGGCAACATTATCCGCGAGACCGGCTACGGCTGGGGACAGCAGCGGCACAACAAGGATATGGCCGCCGCCGTCAAAGGGCAGTTCTTTGATAATACCGCCCGGGATTTCCGCATCTGCAATAATATTTTCGACCGCTGTGCTTACCGCCTGCTTCAATTGGTAGCAGACAGCGAGGAAAGCTGCCCCACCCTGGACGGCAATATCTATATTCAGGATCGGGGAATGCTCCTCGGTCAGTACGGCAATTATAAGAAAGACCTTACGATGCCGGTCTTTGACGATACGGCAGAAGAAAAGATCAAAACGGTCTTTGGGGATCGGAATGCAATCGTCTGCTTTGCAGAATAATTTAAAAGGGTCGCACCTTCAAGGTGTGACCCTTTTTATTAAATTTACAAACGGGGCAAAGACGGCAATCTCCCGTGTTAGTCATTATAACCGTTGGGATTATTTTTCTGCCAATTCCAAGAGTCTCTGCACATATCGTCCAAATTCTTTTCGGCCACAAAGCCGATCTCTTCCTTCGCCTTGGCGGTATCGGCGTAAAGAGCCTCTACGTCGCCGGGGCGGCGGTCCACGATCTTATAGTTGATCTTGACGCCGCTGGCCTTTTCAAAGGCGCGGACCATATCCAATACGCTGTAGCCCTCGCCGGTGCCCAGGTTATACACGAACACGCCGTTCTTCCCCTCCTGGGCTTCCAGGGCCTTGATATGCCCCTTGGCCAGGTCTACCACATGGATGTAATCCCGCACGCCGGTGCCGTCGGGGGTATCGTAGTCGCCGCCGAAGACCGAGAGACACTCCCGCTTGCCGATGGCCACCTGGGAAATGTAGGGGGTCAGATTGTTGGGGATGCCCTGGGGATCCTCGCCGATGAGACCGCTCTCATGAGCGCCCACCGGGTTGAAGTACCGCAGCAGGGTGACGGTCAGCTCGGGATCGGCCTTGGTCATATCGGTGAGCATGACCTCCTGCATCAGCTTGGTCTGGCCGTAGGGGTTGGTGGCACCGGTGGGGAAATCCTCCCGCACGGGAACCACCTTGGCGTCGCCGTACACGGTGGCGGAGGAAGAGAAGACGAACCGCTTGACGCCGTGCTTGTTCATGGCCGCCAGAACGTTCAGGGTGCCCACGATGTTATTATTGTAGTACGTCCAAGGCTTTTGGCAGCTCTCGCCCACCGCCTTCAGACCGGCGAAATGGATGACCGCGTCCACCTTTTCGGCAGCAAAGATCTTGTCCATTGCCTCCGCGTCCAGCATATCAGCCTCATAGAATTTAAAATCCTTGCCGGTGATCTCACGCACCCGATCCAGCGCCTTGGGCTTGCTGTTATAGAAATTATCGAAAACGACCACCTGATGGCCTGCGTTCAAAAGCTCCACCACGGTGTGTGTTCCGATATAGCCGGCGCCGCCGGTCACTAATACCTTCATACGTTCAATCCTCCATTGCAATCATATAATCGCTCAGCTCCACCCAAAGCGGGGAAAGGGTGTTTCTGAGATCCTCCGGCTTCCACTCGCTCAGCCGCATTCCTTTGGGCAGGATCGCCTCATCCAGATCGATGTGGAACCGGGTATCCCCCCCTGTCCGCTCGTAAAGAAGCGTTGCTTCCTGACGGGCCAGCACATGGCGGGCCATGGCAAGGCCGAAGCCTAAGCCCTCGCCGCCTTTTTTATCGCGGGTGCGATAGCCGCAATCAAACAGCCGCTCAGGATCCTCGGCGCCGGGACCGTTATCGGCCACGGTGATGCGGACCTTTTTACCCACCCGGGCGGTACGCAACGCCACCCCACCTGCGCCGAAGCGGAACGCATTGCTGATCAGGGTAGCCAGCACGATCTCTACATCCTCGGGCATAAACCGGGCGATCAGCGGCTCTTCGGAAAGCTCTAAAATAAAAGAATCCTGCAGCTGCAGTGTGCAGACCCCATCGGCAAAGGCGGTTACGAAACGATTCAGATCCAACGGCACCCGATATACAACCCGGTCGCTCATATCCAATAGCCGATCCAGATGCTCGGCGGCACGCAGGATCCGGCGAACCTCCATCCCCATCTCCTTGCCGGCCTTGGTATCGAACCCCATCTGCTGAGCGGTAAAATAGATCGTATCCAGGTAAGCCGAAAGCTTGCCCCGGGCGTTGGTCAGCGCCACCATCAGCTCCGGCAGCTCCGGATACTCGGTCAGGGTGGCGATCTCTAACGCGCAATAGGCTTTGCCGTCATAGTGGCAGGGGGTACAGTAGACCACCCGGGTCCGTTCGTTCCAGCGTAACGAAACAGTCGTCCCGCACCCGGTGGAGATGCAAGCCTCTGCCTCTTCCCAAAGGGGCGCCGGCAATTCCTTTTCGGTAAAGGGCGCACCCGCAGAAGAAGCAAACACGATCTGCCGCCCCTCATCGCAAACGATAATGGACTTGGGCACAGATCTATAGACATTTTTAAAGTATTCACCTGCTGTAAGCATCAGTTCCTACCTCCGTCATTCTTCTAACTAATTTATTATATAATATAAAAAAGGTTTTGTAAAGAAGTTCGGGTGAAAATTCCCTGCATAAAAAGTTTTTTGCGAAAAATGGTCAAAAAGGCTTGAAAAATCTATATTTTCCAATATAATTAGCGGTGATCAGGGTGACAAGAATGATCCGAACCTGATCTTAAGGAGGCGGATTTCCGCTCACTCTGCGTTAAAGTACTCGCCAATACTCATATACAGAGGAGGTCTTTCCGATGTGATAAGATGAATAAGCAGAAGCGATCGCATCTGCTTTCGGCAAAGGGGTTTTCTCAGCTCTGCTTTTTCTGAAAAAGAGGCGCCACCGGGCTGAGGAACGAGCTGTGCTTCCCTGCAGGGGAGGCACCGTGCGCCTGTATTTTCTTTTATGAAACCGATTCAATTCATCTTTTCCAACATGCATGGGAAAAAGATCCTCTTTTTTCTTTTGCTCTTTTTGACGGTGATAGTCACCGTCCTCTCCCTCTTCCCTACGATCTTCATCGGTAATCTGGTGGATCACGTGCTGGAGGACTCCACCTCCTTCAACTGGGTGGAGCAAATTTTAGGCATTACCCCCGGCATGGGCAAGGTGGAAATGCTGCTACGCTATACCGTCAGCAGTATCGCCCTAACCCTGTTCTTTACGGTGGTCCGTCACTACGTTCACGTTTATCTGCTCAAGGTCGCGCTGACGGTCAGTGAACGCATTCAAGTCAAGCTTTACGGCAAGCTGCAGGAGATGAGCGCCGATTTCTACGCCCATACCCCCAGCGGTGAGTTGATCTCCAACCTGACCTCCGACGTGGTGCACATCAAGGATATGATCGCCTCACACTCCTATAACTGGTTGCGCAGTATCTCGTTGTTTGTTTTCTCTCTTGTGATGCTGTTTTATTATAATACCACCCTGACCCTGATCCTGACGGCGTTCCTGCCCGTCATTGCGGTATTGAGTTACGTAGTCTTCCACACCACCCGTCCGCTGCACAAACGCCTGCGGGATAAGGTCAGCGATATGAACACCTACGTCAACGAAAACCTGGGCGCCTACCGGGTGGTCAAGGCCTTCGCCCGGGAGGACTACGAAAACGAGCGGCTGACCAATATCAGCGGCGAATACCGGGATATCGCCGTGAATAACGCCAAAAAGCGATTGACCGTTTCCACCCCGTTGCATCTGGTCAGCCGGATGATGTCGGTCTTTTCCCTGTGCATTGCCGCCATCTTTGTCATCCGGGGCGAGATGACCCTGGGTATGCTGACCGTCTTCAACACCTTCGTGGTCAACCTGCAGGATCCCATCCGCAGTATCACCAATCTGATCAGCACCACCCAGCAGGTATTGGTCTCGGCGCAGAAGGTCTGCGATCTTTACAACACCGATCCCGAGGTCAAAAACAGCACCCATCTGCAAAGCAAGCACGGCCGCATCCGCACCATCGAGTTCCGGGACGTCAGCCTGGATCTGGGCGGCCACCGCATCTTAGACCATATCAATCTGAAATTAACGGCAGGCAAGACTCTGGCCGTCATGGGTCCCACCGGCGCAGGCAAGACCATTCTGATCTCGCTCTTGATCCGCCTTTACGATCCCACCGAGGGCGCCATCTACATCAACGGCGTCAACATCCGTGACATTGAACTGCACCGTCTGCGCAAGGAGATCGCCATCGCCACCCAGGACGTGTTCCTGTTCTCGGACACCATCGACAGTAATATTGCCTATTCCAACCCCGATATGCCCATGGAGGTCATCCGTCAGATGGCAGAGACCGCCCAGGCGGCAGACTTTATCGAAAAACTCACCGACGGCTACGACACCATCATCGGCGAGCGGGGCATCGGTCTTTCCGGCGGTCAGCGCCAGCGTATCGCTTTGGCCCGCGCCGTAGCCAAGGATTCCTCGGTCATTATTCTGGACGACACCACCTCGGCGGTGGATATGGAAACCGAGGTCAGCATCCTGCAGGAGCTGAGAAAGATCACCAATAAGACCAAGATCATCGTTGCCCAGCGGATCACCTCGGTGCAGGAGGCAGACGAGATCATCATCCTGCAGGAGGGTAAGATCACCGAGCGGGGCAAGCACGAAGAGCTTTTGGCTCTGGATGGCTACTACGCCGAGATCTACCGCATAGCCCATCAGGACGAGGAGGTGGAGATCCATGGCTAAACGCAATACCTACGGAGTGGACGAAAGCCTCGAAACTCCCTTTAATATCAAAAACTTTTTACGCTGTGCGCCTTATATGAAGCGCAACATCAAGCCGTTGCTGGGGGCGCTGACCTTCAGCATCCTGGCCACCCTCTTCGGGCTTTTGGGGCCCACCTATACCCAGATCATCATCGACGATCTGATCCCCGCAAAAAACGTGAAGGCGGTGATCATCGTTGCCATCATCTATTTTGCCACCCTGGCAGTGGCAGAGCTTTGCTCTTATTTCCAGACCATCTTTACCCGTAAAGCGGGCCACCGCGTGATCCACGAGATCCGCGTAGATGTTTTTTCCCATATTCAAAAGCTTTCCTTTAATTATTTCGACAGCCGTCCACGGGGCAAGATCCTCATCCGGGTGGTCAACTACGTCAACAACGTGGCCGACTTCCTTTCTAACGGCGTGGTCAACTTCATCACCCAGGTGCTGAACGTGCTGTTCATTCTGTTCTTCATGCTGATGCTCAGCCCCAAGCTGACCCTCTGCGTATTGGCAGGCTTACCCATCGTCATCATCTATACCGTGCTGGTCAAAAAGTATCAGCGGCAGGCCTGGACCGATTGGAGCGCAAAAAACTCCAACGCCACCGCCTACGTCAGCGAATCCATCAGCGGCATGCAGATCACCCAGGCCTTCAACCGTGAAAAGGTCAACAAGGGCATCTACCAGAATTTGGTCCAAAAGCTCAATAAGGCACACCTGAAGGCCTACACCATCAATCTGATGATGAGTCTGCTGATCAGCAACGTCATGCGGATCGTGGTCTGCTTCCTCTACATTATGGCCATCGTGGTCTTCACCGAGGATCATTACGCCCCCGGCGTCATCATCGCCATGGCCTCTTATGCCAACCGCTTCTGGGGTCCCATTCAGTCCATCGCCGATATCTATAATCAGCTGGTCAACACCGGCTCCTATCTGGAACGGATCTTTGATACGCTGGACGAAAAGGTGGATATCAAGGACGAACCCGATGCCAAGCCTCTGCCCAAGATCACCGGCAGAGTGGACTACGAGGACGTGACCTTTGCCTATGAAGAGGGCATCAATATTCTGGAGCACATCAACCTTCACGTGGAGCCCGGTCAAAGCTTTGCTCTGGTAGGACCCACCGGCGCGGGCAAGAGCACCGTAGTCAACATCCTTTGCCGCTTCTATGATATTCAGAGCGGCAAGATCAAGCTGGACGGGCATGATATCCGCCATGCCACCCTTCATTCCTTAAGAAGCCAGATGGGAATCATGCTGCAGGATAGCTTCATCTTTACCGGCACCATCCGGGATAACATCCGCTACGGCAAGCTGGATGCCACCGATGAAGAGATCATCGCCGCCGCCAAGACGGTCTGCGCCCATGAGTTTA
>CAYLIT010000032.1:0-12970 GCA_964383835.1 uncultured Eubacteriales bacterium | reverse complement strand
CCTGGGGATGACACGGGGTGCCCTGCCTCTCAGCCCCCAGGACGAACACCCCCTGGACCTTGTCGGGGGCCCACGGCGCTCACGCTGTAAATGGGCACTGAACAGGGAGCCCGGGCTGCTGGCTGCGTGTCCCCCAGCGCTGGGGGCGCTCAGCCTGCTGCCCTGCCCTCTGGGTGGGCCTGACACGTCCCCTGCCCTGCCCTCAGGTGTTTTTCTTCTCAGTTTTTCATCTGTAAAATGGAGACAAAAAGGATAGTTATCTCACAGACCGAGATAATACATCTAAAGCATTTAGTATAGATATTATGCCTGGCATATATATACTAAAAAAAATCATTATTACATCAAGGTTGACTGCTCCAAGGTTCATATCTTCGCCGAGGACGAGTGGGCTGATCAGAACGGTAACATTGCTCCTGAGACTTATGATGCCGGTTTTGTTCATTCCATGATTAAGTATTTCGTTATGCAGATCGATCCTAAGCTGAGAATGCCTATGGAGAATGTACATTATCCCACCAACGCCAATATCAATGATTACTCCAAGATCATCAACGATATTTCCGGCGGCGGTGCAGATATCATCTCTACCTCTCCCGGTTGGACCGGTCACGTTGCTTTCGTGGATCCCATCCCCGAGTTCGTTGGTAGCGGCGATATCGAAGAGTGGCTGAATCAGCCCGCAAAGCTGGTTAAGCTGCATCCCATGACCATCATGCAGAACTCCCTGAACGGTACCTTCGGTCAGTCCGGTGATATCGCGAACGTTCCGCCCATGGCTGCTACCATCGGCCCCATCGACGTTATGCGTGCTAAGGAGCGTATCGAGGTTCATGCACTGGCTACCTGCGGTACCTTCTCCAGCTGGCAGAGAATGACCTCTCGTCTGGTGACCCATGGTCCTGTAACTCCCTTGGTTCCCAGCTCCATGCTGCAGACCAAGAAGACTCAGGTGTACATCAGCGAAGAGCTGGCGGCGCCCTTTGAGTGTTGGGAAAAGGTCGGATATTAAGCGTTAAAAGAACCTGTGGTTTTACCACAGGTTCTTTTTTAGTTTCTGCTGGACTTCCAAAAATGGCGCCCATTCCGTCGTAAGGACCACTCGTAGTATCATATACGACTTCGGGTCCTTACAACGAAATCTGCATCCATTTTTGAAAGTCGATCCAAGTGGGACAAAATAAGAGGCATTTCGCCCCACGGAGCGAAATGCTTCCTTTTTTATTCTTTAAACGTCAACGACCATGCCGTCGTGGGCGAGGACGGTGGGGAATTCCGAGACGAGGCGGAAATCATAGGCGGAGGCCATGTTTTTCTTGGAAATGTGGTTGATGATCAGCTTTTTGGGCGGCTTTTCGGCAAAGATGATGCCGTATTTTTCGGCCTTGAAGTGGCCCAGCTCGCAGACCGCCAGATCCAGTTGCTCCTCCAGGATCTCGTAGTGGAACTCCTGATCCGGTTCTCTGGAAAAGTCGCCGGAGAAGAAGACCCGCTTGCCTTCAGCCTCTAAGAGATAGGAAAAGGTGTTGACTACCTCGGAATGTTGGGTGGGATAGGCGGTGACCTTCAGCACACCGTCGTTGAAGATCTCGCCCTCTTTTACCTGACGGAATTTGATGGGGCGGGCTTCCTTGGTGTTGCCGTTACAGTTTCGCCAGGCATCCAGTGCATCGATGACGGGCTGCATCGGCATCTGGGGAATGAAGAGCTCGGGATCGGCATCCTTGCCGTAGGGGCTGTGTAGCCGCAGGTAATAGGAGGGCAGGCCGTCGGTGTGGTCCCGGTGCATATGGGTGACGAACAGGGCGTTGATCTCGGCAATATTGATATCCCGGTTGGCCAGCTGCTCGATGAGAAGGGTTCCGATGTCGATAATATATTTGCGCTCCCCGATCTCGATGAGGGTGCAGGAACACTTCATGTTAGGGCCGGGCGAGCCGGAGCTGCTGCCAAAGAACGTAATACGCATATAGTTTTTCTCCTTCGTGTTATTTGCTGTTATTGTATCACCTTTTGAACGGTGTTGCAAGTTATATTATTGGCTCATCCAGATCTGGTTCAGTTCATAGCGGCGGGTGATAAGGTAATCCCTGAGGTAATCAAAATGCTCTCTATAGGTGTCGCCGGTGTCCACGTGGGCGTTGTTGATGGGTTCCGTCACCCCGCCTGCTCCGTCCCAACGTGTATAGTTCATGGCGGCGGAGGGGGTGAGCAATTTGTAATAGTAGTCCAGGGACTGCGTGGCGGCGTTTTTATCACGCTTTTCGCCCAGGCAGACGGCGATGGCGGGAAGGTACTCGGATTTCCAGTATTCCTTGACCTTATCCATAAAAAGGTCGTGTTTGCAAAGGTAATAGAAGACCTTTTTTCTCTGGGTGGCGGCATAGAGTCCGTCTTTTTTGGTCGCGTTTATCATGACGTCAAAGGAATTGTCGTAGTCCCAGACCGGGCCGCAGAAGCCTACTTTGGATTCGGTGTCGGAGGGCTTGTAAAAATATTGGCTGGTCTTATCGGCATCGATGTTTTTGACGTATTCCTCTAA
Organism: uncultured Eubacteriales bacterium; assembly: GCA_964383835.1. Classification (GTDB taxonomy): domain Bacteria; phylum Bacillota; class Clostridia; order Oscillospirales; family QAKW01; genus QAKW01. Next base: position 10,428 of record CAYLIT010000032.1, on the reverse strand, counting down.
AATGTACTTTTTGGCCAGGGAGGTCAGGTCGAAGTATTGATCAAACCGTTTGCCGGTGGTGGGGTTGATGCCGTTCTCGGCGCGGATAGCGTCCTCAAACTCCTGGAAGTAGTTGGAAATATAGGCCACCTGCGCGGCAGAGGGACAGGAGGGTTCTTTGATGACTACGGCTACGCCGCCGTTTGTGACGAAGCCTGCCGTTTCATTGGCATAGCGGTCATTGGCTTCGATCTCCAAAAGGTAGGCGCCGGTGATATCGTCGGGGTTGTTGGGGACGTTATAGCCCATGGAGGAGCCTGCTACTGCTTCGCTGGTGCCGAAGCGGCTGTAGGTTTCCAGCTCTTCGGAGTTGACCTTTTGGGTGGTTTTCTCCAGATCGTTGTATTCCAGGCGGTTCTTGGCGATCTGTACCTTTTCGCAGACCTGGTAGGTGCCCATGTATTCGCCGTTGCAATAGAGGTCCATGTATTCGGCGCGGGCAGAGTCGGTGAGCCCTGCATCGTAGGCCAGGTTCAAGGCGACGGTGTTATGAATCATGGTTTTTTCGCAATAGTTAGCCAAAAGCAGCCAGGTGGTGGCCTCCCCTGCCCCGGCCACCAGCTCGGCCTTGCTTTCAAGCTTGATCTGGTAGGGCTTCTTTTCCTTGCTCCAGGTGGCGTTGCCGCGGCCACGGATCTGGGTGAGGTTGCCGAAATACAGTTCGCGACCGTCGGCATCGACGTAGCGCATCATGCCCGTTTCCTCGTTGCCCTTTTTCTTATGGATATAACTCATGCTGCCGGATTTGGTGGTGACGTACATCGAGCCGACGTTGGCGGATTTCATGATAGTGAGGGGATATTCCTGCCAACCCAGGGTGACGGTATAGTTCCCCGGTTTGAGAGAGGAGATGGTTTGCCCGTATTCCACCAATTGATCTCCGATCAGGCAATCCTCGGTGCCTGCGAACCACACCTGCATGGAGGAGAGATCCCCTTCGGTGGGGAGGTACAGATAATATCTGTCGTCGGCGTCGTTGTGCATCCAATTTACGGCATAGAAGGGACGCACGCTTTGCTTTTTGCCCAATACGGGAGAGACCCAGAGGTTCAACTCGCCGTGCCGCTCGGGGTTGGTGGTGCCGGAATCGGTGTTGGTGTTCGTATTCGTATTCGTGTTGGTGTTGGTATTGGTATTGGTATTGGTGCTGTTGTTGGTGTTGGTCTGGTTGTTTTGCGGTTGGTTGTTTGGGGTGCTGCTGGTGTTGCCGGGGGTGGCCGTCGGCGTATCCGGCGTCGTGTTGCCGGCGGAGGGAGCGTCGAGGATCTCCTCGCCCGGTGCCGCCGTTTCGCCGTTGTTGCCGGCACCGGTACAGCCGGGAATCGTCGTCAGCAGCAGGGTCAATATTAACAATAAGGAAAAGAGTCTGTTTTTCATGAGCGGCTCCTTTTTCTTGTTTATGGCTCTATTTTAACACGACTGCGTGGCCAAGAAAATGATTTGATGTTGCATAATTACATCACAATGTGAAAAAAGGGATATAAAAATAGTCTGAACCGCAAAGGACAGAAAATTTCCTAACTCCTAAAAACGGGCTGTAAAAAATGCATGTTTTTTACAGCCCGTTTTATTAATAATAAAGGTTTCTTGCGGCGATCAGGCCTTCGATGAGGCTCTTGGCATCGTCATAGGCGGTGTCCATATCCACGGTGCTATCGGTCAGCCCCGAAAGGTAGCCTTCGGCGGCCTTCTGGATCTCGGGGGTATAGAGGATCAGCATTCCTTGATTTTCTGCCATGTCGCAGTAAGCCTGGTAATCGGTGCCCTTGACGCCGAGGTTCTGCAGAACGGCGGCGCGGGCCTCGGTATAGCGGTTACACCAAAGCTCGGCGAAGGTCAATGCCGCACGCTGGGCTTCGGTATCGGTCTCATACTTGGGCAGGGCGAAGAAGGTGCCTGCGAAGGTGACGGTACCGGCGGTGCCCTCCTCCAGGGCGGGCAGGGGTGCGTACTGCAGGGTCTGTTGGCTATCGTTGGTGGGATCCATAGTGTAGCGGAAGAGCGGAGAGTCGGTCTCTGCCTGCTCCACGGTGGTTTGGGGAACCATCAGCGCAGTCAGGTCCAAGGCTTTGACGGCAGTCCAGGTGTCCCGGGTGACCTTTGCGTAAAGGTTGCTGTCCAGCTTGCCATCCAGAAGGGTCAAGGGACTGCGGCCGCTGAGGGTGGCCCAGGGCAGAATGCCGTTCATCTCCAGCCGCTGGGCGGCCTGGGAACCGTCACAAAGGGATTTGAACTGTTCGACGGTCCATTTGTTTTCGCTGATCCGGGCGTTGAGGTCGGTGCCCTCGGGCAGGGCGGTGGGGTCATACCAAAGGGAGTCTACGTTGCCGACGGGTGCGAAGAGCTTATAGTCGCTCTGTTCCAGCACGGTCTTACTGATGCCGTAGGTGGCGGTATCGGGGTTCAGCAGATGATCGGCGGCGGTGGCAAGGGTCAAGCCGTTGCCCAACTCCTCGGCGGTCATCTGCACCAAACTTAATTTTTGGCCCGCAAACAGAGCGATGCGTTGGGATTTCAACGAAACGGCACTGCTTTTGATCTGATATTTCAGAATGAAGCCGTTTTCTTTGGCCAGTTGCTCCATCCATGCGCGCTCGTCGACTGTCTTGCCGTTTTCGTCGGTATAGAAAAAGGCGGGCTGATCGTCGGCGGTATAAAGGGTGATGGTACGGTTCTTCAAGGGTGAAACGGCGGCGCCGGGCTTGATGATGCCGCTGGCCTCTAAGGTGCCGGTCACGGTGGTGGCGGGGGCGAAATCAGTGGTGGCCAGGGGGTTGGCGACGGCGACCTCTTCAATTGGATCGTCGGTGGCTTGCTCGGCGGCTTCATCGGTGGTCTCGTCGGTTTCTTCCTCGGGGGTCTCTTCCGGCTGATCGGTCGGCTCACCGACGGTTTCTTCATCTGCGGTCTCGTCGGTGGTTTCTTGCTGTTTTTCTTCGTTCGACTCCTCTTCCCCGTCCGTCTGCTCAGTCTCGCCGGCATCCTGGGCGGTTTCGTTGGGGTCGATGATATCGGTGGGATAGGTGATATTATCCGGCTTGCAGGCGGTGACGCTGAACATCAGCGCCAGGCAGAGCAGGATGGAAAATACTCGTTTCATGGAACGCTCAGTATCCTTTCTCGGCATTATTTGATGGCCATATAGGCGGCGACGGCCAGGCGGTCGCAACGCTCGTTATAGGGGTGGCCGTCGTGGCCCTTGACCCATTGCACCGTCACCTGATGGCGGCGTAGCTGGGTCAGCATCCGTTCCCAAAGGTCTACGTTGAGGGCGGGCTTTTTATCGGCCTTGCGCCAGCCTCTCTTCTCCCAACCAAAGACCCAGCCTTGGTTGATGCTCTCGCAAAGGTAGCGGGAGTCGCTGACCAGTGTGACCTTGCAGGGCTCCTTCAGCAGCTCCAGCCCCGCGATGGCGCCCATCAGCTCCATGCGGTTGTTGGTGGTCTGCTCTTCGGCGGCGCTCAGCTCTTTTTCGTGGCCCTGGTAGACCAGGATGGTGCCCCAGCCACCGGGGCCGGGGTTGCCGCTGCAGGCACCGTCGGAATAAATGGTTACTTCTTTCATGTTACAGCCCTAACTTTTCTTTCAGCAGGTCGTAATAGTCTTTGGCGGGCTGGGAAAGCTTTTCCCGGTCGATGGCGGCCATCAGTTGACGGGCTTCGGCCCGCTCGCCGTCGATATAGGCGTTCTGCGCGGCGGCCAGGTAGCCGTCCTGCTCGATCATATCTCCTACGCTCTCCAAAAGGGCGTTGGCATCCTCGGCGGAGGTGGAAAGGGCTTCGTTCTCAGCCTTCAGGTCGGCGTTCTCTTGCTTGAGGGCGGTGTTCTGGTCCTGAATGTTCTTCAGGGAGGATTGGCTGGTGTTCAGGTTCTGGTTGCTTTCGGCCATCTGCTGATGGATGCGGGAGGTGATGACGTAGCTTCCGCCGATCAGGCTGCTGATGACCACCACGAACACGACGGTATAGATCACCAGGAACTTGATGTCTTTTTTCTTGGTCTCGTGATCCTTTTCCTCGGTGTTTTCGGGCTTATTTTCGGGAATATCTTCCTTATTCTCTTGTATTTCGGCGATTTCCTCTTGCTTGCTCTCGGTTTCTTCGATTTTCGGCTCTTTTGACGGCTCGTCCTGCTTTTTATCGTTCAGACCGGCGGCGTCAAAAAGCTCGTCCAGCAAGCTTTTTTCTTCTTTGTTCATCTTGCGGATACTCCTTCTAAGATCTCGATGATTTTTTCAAGCTCGTCCACCGAGTGGTATTGGATCTCTACCTTGCCCTTATTGCCGGGCTTATGGTGGATGGTGACCTTATTGCCTACCTTTGCGGAGGCGCGGGTCTCCAGCTCCCGCAGGGCCTGGGCCACGGCGGGATCGGTGGTGATGGTGGGCTTGGGCTCTTTTTTGGTCTTTTTGACCAGCTCTTCGGCTTGGCGGACGCTCAGTCCTTCGGTGATGATGCGATTGGCCAGCGCCAGCTGAGTATCGGCGTCTTCAACGCTCAACAGCGCCCGGGCGTGGCCGGCGGAAAGCTCGGCGGTTTTGATGAAATCCAAAATCTGCTCGGGCAGAGCCAGCAAACGCAGGGTATTTGCCACGGCGGAGCGGGATTTGCTGACGGTCTCGGCGATCTTTTCTTGGGTCATACCGTAGAGCTCCATCAGATTGCGGTAGCCGAGGGCTTCTTCGATGGGGTTCAGATCCTCTCTCTGGAGGTTTTCGATGAGGCTGATCTCGCTGATCTCCTGGGCGGAGTACTCCCGGATCAGCACGGGGACTTCCTCCAGCCCTGCCATGCGGCAAGCCCGCCAACGGCGCTCGCCGGCGATGATGCGGTAGCGATCGTCTCCGATGGGGGTGACGATGATGGGTTGGATCAGCCCGTGGGCCTTGATGGAGGCGGCAAGCTGTTCCATGGCGTCCTCTTCGAAGTGCTTACGGGGCTGGTTTTTATCCGGTTCGATCTGGGAAAGCCGCAGGGTGGCGTCTGCCTTTTTGGACTCCTCCAGGTCGATAGTATTATCTTCAAACAGCGAGTCGAGTCCTTTTCCTAATCCTTTTTTCATGCTTGTTCCTCGTTTCTTTGCAAAAATTCGCGGGTCATTTCGCGGTAGGCTAATGCGCCTTTGGAATAGCGGTCGTAGATCTGCACCGGAACGCCGTGGCTGGGGGCCTCGGAAAGACGGACGTTACGGGCAATGGCGGTCTTATAGACCTTATTGCCGAAGTATTTTTTGATCTCGCTTGCCACCTGCAGGGTGACGTTCAATCGGCCGTCGTACATGGTCAGCAGAACGCCCTCGATATAAAGCGCAGGATTATAGCGGTTTTTCACCAGCTTGATGGTGTTGACCAGTTGGGAAACGCCTTCTAAGGCTAAATATTCCGGCTGAAGCGGGATGATGACGCTGTTGGAGGCGTTTAGGGCGTTGAGGGTCAGCAAGGAAAGGGACGGCGGGCAGTCGATGATGATATAATCGTAAAGATGCCGCACCTTATTGAGGGCGGTCTTTAACAGATCGACCCGATTTTCCATCCCTACCATTTCGATCTCTGCGCCGGCCAGGTTCATGTTGGTGGGCAGAACGTCCACATTGGGATATTTGGTTTTTACGATGGCTTCCCGCACACTGCACTCCCCGATCAACACTTCGTAGACCGATTGGGCGATGTTGCGCTTATTGATGCCGAAACTGCTGGTGCCGTTGGCCTGGGGGTCAATGTCCACAAACAGGGTCTTTTTGCCCTCTTCGGCCAGCTGGTATGCCAGGCTGACGGCGGTGGTGGTCTTGCCTACACCGCCTTTTTGGTTGGTAATGGAAACGATTTTTCCCACGGTTGATACTTCTTTCCTTTTGATTTTTTATTATTGTATCATAATTATAGTAAAAAAGAAAGAGATTTTGCAAATTTAATAATGTTTCACGTGAAACATTGCCCTCTCCCCTGCTTGTTATTGTTTCACGTGAAACAAGTTTTATACACACAGAACCCCACGGTAAAATGCAGAAGCCGCTTTTGGCTGCGCTCATTGAATCAGTCGAAAAAACAAACAGAGAGTGTACCGGGGAAAGCACACTCTCTGTTTGCATAGGGGATTAGGATGTTTTGGGTATCCGAATAATATATTCAACAAACCGTTCCTCATCATGGATTTGAGTTTGCGGTTTGATACCCGCTTGGCGCAGGGTGGCAACGGTATGGTCCAGGGTGTTGATGCAAAGGCGGATATCCTTGATGGAGCCGAACCGGCGGGGACGCTGTTTCTTTTCCTTGGGTCTCAGCGCGGCCGCGATCAACTCTTCCGTTTCCTTTACGTTCAGGGCCCGGTCCAGGACCGTTTCCAAAAGATCCATCAGCTGATCCCGATCCTCCACACGCAACAGGGCGCGGGCATGGCGCTCGGTGAGTCCGTTTTTCTGAATCAGGATCTGGGCGCTGATGGGCAGCTTTAAAAGCCGCAATTTATTGGCAATGGTGGAGGGATCCTTGCTCATCTCACGGGCGATATCCGCCTGAGTGAGAGAATATTCCTCCATCAGCCTTCGGTAAGCGGCGGCCTCTTCAAAGAAGGTGAGGCCCTCCCGCTGTAGGTTTTCGATCAGGGAAAGCTTGGCTGCCTCGGCAGGGGTCTTTTGGGTGAGGATGCAGGGAACCTTTTGCAGGCCTGCCTCTTTGGAGGCGCGCAGGCGGCGCTCCCCGGCGATCAGCCGGAAGTGGTCGCCCTCCTCCAGCACCACCAGCGGTTGCAGTACCCCGTGGGCGGCAATGCTGGCGGTCAGCTCCCGAAGGGGCTCTTCCTTAAAGACGGTGCGGGGCTGGTCCACGGCCGGCAGGATCCGATGGATCTCGATCCATTGCAGACCCTCCCCGGGTTTGGTGCGATGTTTTGCCATGCTTGTCCCTCCCTCTGTGCTTTCAGTTTAAGGCATTTTTGCACCAAAAGCAAGAAAAACCCCTCGTCAGAAACTGACAAGGGGTGTGGAATTTGGCAAAATCAGTCGATGGCGGAAAGCTCTTTGCGCAGGGATTTCTCGCTGATGGAGGAAATATAGGCGTCGTTGATGCGTCCGGTTTTGTCGATAAAATATGTGACCGGGGTCTCGGTGACGTTATAGGTCTCTGCCATCTCGCCGTCCAGGTCGAAGAGGGTGTGGGGAAAAACGGTGATCTCGTTTTCCTTTAATATGGTAAGCTGTTGCTCTATCGTACCTTCGCCGGTGGCTACTGCCATCACATCTACATCATAATCCGGTGCCACCGTGGAGATGAGCTGCAGTAGCTCCACCGCCTTTTCGGTATCGTGATCAAAAAAGACTAAGAGGGTGCCGGTTCTGCTCAGGTTTTCAGAAAGGGAGTACAGGCTTTTGCCGTCCGCCGTGACGCCGGTGATATCCGGGGCGTAGCGGTGCTCGTTCTTCTTCCAGACTGAGGCGATGATCAGATAGGAGATCAAAAAGATCAACGCTACAGCGATGAGGATCAGGGCGGTGCGGACGTATTTCGTGGATTTTTTCATGGTTGAGACTCCTTTTGTGGGATTTATGTCTATTATATAAAATAGGAAAGAAAATTGCAAGGATAATACTTGAATGATGCAGAAAAATATAGTATAATAAATTGATTTAGTATGTAACGGAGCGGAGCACATGATGGATCGGAATTTCTATATGGAAGAAAAGAATGGGGTCGTGACCCTCAAGTGCCGGGCGCTGGATGCGATCCCGGGGATCAGTCATGGCTTTTCCACCCGTCACGGGGGTGTCAGCGAAGGGTATCTGGCCTCCATGAGCTTTTCCTATAACAAGGAGCCGGAAGAAAAGGTGGATGAAAACTTCCGCCGTTTTTCGGTTGCCAATTCTCTTCCCTATGAAAGTCTGGTGCTGACCCATCAGACCCATACCGCCCACGTGGAGACGGTGGACGAAGGGTTTAAAAACCAAGGGCGTCATCGGGGCCTTCGCGAGACCGACGGTATCGTGACCGCCACCCCCGGTCTGGGACTGGTCTGCTTCACCGCCGATTGCGTTCCGTTGTTGCTGGCGGACCCGGTCAGCGGCACCATCGCCGCCGTCCATGCCGGATGGCGGGGGACGGTACGCGGCATTGCCGCCGAGGCGGTGTGCAAGATGGTTTCCTTGGGCGCAGATCCGAAGGACGTAGTCGTTGCTATCGGTCCCTCTATCGGGCCCTGCCATTTTGAGGTGGGGCCGGAGGTACAGCAGGAATTTACGGCTCGCTTTGGGGCGGCCCTCCCCCCGGTTCCCTCGGTGCGTGAGGGGCACACCATGGTGGATCTCTGGCAGGCCAATCGCCTGGTTCTACAGGAGGCAGGGGTGGCTGAAAACCATATTTTCACGGCAAATGTTTGTACGTTTTGCAATAATTCGGACTTTTATTCCCATCGGTATACGAGTGGAATGCGCGGAAGTCTGATCGCGGCCATCGCCAAGGAGGAAGTATGAAGCGTCTTTTAACGGTGGTCCTTGCGCTGGCGGTGCTGTTGAGCGGTTGCGCCGGGGAGGCCATCGATCCGGAGAATTCCGCCCATCAGCCGGGTGCTTACGGCAATACGGGAACACAAGAGCATGAGGTCCTCCCTGCCCGGGATTCGATCTCGATGATCTTTTACGAGGATATGGACATCCATCCTCTGACTGCCACCAACCGCGAAAATCACGAGCTGTTGAAGCTGGTGTACAGTCCGCTGGTGCGGCTGAACGGCGCATTGAAGGTGGAATACGTGTTAGCGGAGGCGGTGACGGTGGAAGGAACTGAGGTCACCGTGCGCCTGAAGAAGGGGCTGAAGTTCAGCGACGGGACGGCGGTGACTGCCGCCGACGTAGCCGCCGGCTTTAAGCTCATCAAAAAGACCCCCTCCTCCCCCTATTACGGGCGGCTGGAGAACGTAAAAAAATATACCGCCGAGGATGAGCATACCTTGAAGCTCACCCTTTACGAGCCGGATGTGGATTTTATCAATTGTCTGGATATTCCGGTGATCCAAGAGAGCGGCGACGCCGGGTGCGGCCCCTATCAGTTTGGGGAGCAGGGCGGTGAGCGGGTGCTGGTGCCCAACGCCAACTACTTTGCCGCGCCCACCATTTCGGTGATCCATTTGAAAAAGCCTGCGGACGAGCAGGAGCGGCAGAATATGTTCTCGCTGGGATTATTGGACGTTTATTTTGCTACTGCCGAAAGCGAATTGGTCTTTTCGGGGGGCAAGGATTTTAAGGTGCAGACCTATGCCGGGGATAACCTTTTGTATCTTGGCGTCAACTGCCAGAGCGGCAGGCTGGCCGACGCCAAATTCCGCAGCTTTCTGAGCGGGCTGATCGGGCGTGAAAAGCTGGCCACCGGTGTTTTGTTGGGCCAGGCAGAGGCGACCGCTTATCCCTTCCAGCCCTCCTGGTATAAGGCGGATGGGCTGACCCAGGATCAGAACTGGACCGATCCGCAGAAAAAAGAAAAAGCCACGGCCCTGGGGCTGAATCTGACCGAGAATATGTTGTTGGATGCCGAGGGGAAGCAGTTGACCTTTACCCTTTTGGTGGCAGAGGAGAGCAGCGTTCATCAATCCACCGCCCAGGCGGTGGCGGACAGCCTGGCTCTTTCTGGCATCCGGGTGCAGGTGGAGTTGGTGGCACGGGCGGTCTATAACGACCGGCTGGCTAAGGGAGAGTATGAGCTTTATTTAGGGGAGGTCCGCACCGGGCGCACCCTGAATACCGCATTATACAGGACGGGGAGTGCCATCAACTATGGGCAGTTCTCCGGATCCGCGCTGGAGGCGGCGGCCGCCGCTTATCGGACGGGTGAAAAGACCTTGACCGAATTTGCAACGGTCTTTGACCAATTTACGCCGATCATTCCGCTGGCATACCGGCAGGGCGTGCTGTTTGTGGCGGCCGATATCGGGGAGTTTCAATCCTCCGGTACCTGGTCCCTTTACGGAGATATAACGAAATTGATTACCAAAGAAACGGAGCTGACAACATGAAAAACCTGAAAAACGGAACAGACATCAGAGGTACCGCCATCGGCGAGAACCCCACCCTCACCCCGGCCATTGCCGAGCTGTTGGGTAAGGCCTTTGCGTCCTTCCTGGAGCATCGGGGCGCCGCCGTCCCCCCCACCGTGGCAGTGGGTCAGGATCCCCGCCTTTCCGGCGACGATCTGAAGGCCGGACTGGTCAAGGGTCTCAGAGCGATGGGTGCCAAGGTGCTGGATTGCGGCCTGGCTACCACCCCTTCGATGTTTTTTGCTACCTACTATGAGGAAAGCGATTGCGACGGTGCCATTGAGATCACCGCCTCTCATCTCCCCTCAGACCGCAATGGCCTGAAATTTTTTACCAAAGAGGGCGGGATCGATGGAAAGGTTGTCTCCCGCCT
>CAYLIT010000031.1:0-13071 GCA_964383835.1 uncultured Eubacteriales bacterium | reverse complement strand
ATATATGAAACTAGGTATCGTAGGATTGCCAAATGTTGGAAAAAGCACATTGTTTAACGCCATCACCAATGCGAAGGCGCAGTCTGCAAACTATCCGTTTTGTACGATCGACCCGAACGTCGGTGTTGTTTGCGTACCTGACAAGCGGTTGGATGTTCTGGCTGAAATGAACGATTCCAAAAAGGTGGTTCCCGCTGTTATTGAATTTGTGGATATCGCCGGCTTAGTAAAAGGCGCCTCCAAAGGGGAGGGCCTTGGAAATAAGTTTTTGGGCAATATCCGTGAAGTAGATGCGATCGTGCACGTTGTGCGATGTTTCTCCGATGATAACATCGTTCATGTTGACGGTTCTGTAGATCCGATCCGGGATATCGACACCATCAATCTGGAGTTGATCTTTTCCGATTTGGAACTGGTAGAAAAGCTTCATGACCGTGCCGCAAAACTGGCCAAAGGTGATAAAAAGCATTTGGCTGAGGTGGCACTTTTTGATAAGCTGAAGGAAACACTGGAAGCCGAACGCTTTGTGAATACCATCGAATTCACTGAGGATGAGCAGGAGATCATGAAAACCGTTTCTCTTTTGACGGATAAACCGGTGATCTATGCCGCCAATGTTTGCGAAGAAGACTTTAAAAATGGCAAACTCAGCAACGAATATATCGAAGCGGTACAAGAGCGTGCGGCCAATGAAAATGCAGAAGTCTTGGTCATTTGCGCCAGACTCGAAGAGGAGATCGGCGAGCTCAGTGAGGAGGAAAAAGAACTTTTTTTGGCTGAACTCGGCTTTGAGCACAGTGGTCTGGATCGTATGATCTCTACCTGCTACAGCCTTTTGGGGCTGATCAGTTACATTACCAGTGGAGAGATGGAGACCAAGGCCTGGACTATCACGAACGGTACCAAAGCGCCTCAGGCCGCCGGTAAGATCCACACAGATTTTGAGCGTGGTTTTATTCGTGCTGAGATCGTTTCTTATGATGACCTAGTTTCTTGCGGTTCTATGGTTGCAGCTAAAGAAAAAGGCTTGGTGCGCAGCGAAGGTAAGGAATATGTGATGAAAGACGGCGATGTTGTCCTGTTTAGGTTCAATGTTTAAAAATAGCGGTCCCATTTGGGACCGCTGTTCTATTTAGCAAAATAAATGATAGCTAAAAGGATGAAGGCAGTTAAAAGAAAAAAGAAGCCGAACTTCCACCAATTCCTTGGTGCTTTTCCACGTTTTTCTCTGATGTGACTGTTCATCATCTTTTCGCATTCTTTTACCACATCTTTATAGGCCGTTTTATCTCCGGAGCGCAGTATAAATATAGCTTGCTCAAAGATATCGCTTTCTGTGTTATTGAGTAAAATGATTTGTTTTCCAACACCTTTGATCATACCAACACCTCTTTGTTAGTATTATGAAAAAGTGCTCTGTTATTCCGCTTTTTCATGGAATTTACATACCATGATCGTAATATCATCGGCAGTTGTATTTCCGTGGATCTCACTGAAGGAACGAAGTATATTTTTTGCAAAATCACGAACATCTGACGTGCAACATTTTGGGATCAGTTCGTTCAATTGATCTTGCAACACAGAAAGACCGTCCGAAGCGAGGATCAAAAAATCTCCGTCGTGAACAGTAAGAGTATAATGGCGAAGATTGTCGTGCTCGGATAGACCGAGTGGTAGGCCGCCCCCGTGAATAACTTGAAGTTTTTGACCGTGTAGAAGATAACTGTCGAAGGCTCCTGCTTTGTAAAATTCAACCATCCCTCCGTTCAGATCGATAGAACATATGTCGATAGTTGTAAAATAGTTTTCCTGCCGAAATCGTGCGACGGAACGGTAAACATTCAGTGCGTGAACAACAGAAAGTCCTCCGGAGATCATTCTTCGTAGTGAGTTGATGATCAAATTGCTTTGTAGTCCAGCCTCCTTTCCACTCCCCATACCGTCCGCCAAAATCAAGTAATAACGGTCACGCCCCGCCGGAAAACCTAATGCAGTATCTCCGCTGATCTGTTCGCCGTTGCGCGTTTTACAGAGGGCAGAGCAAGAAATCTCATATTTGTTGCTTTCTTTGATGTAGGCGGAAAAGCTGTCGCTATTCTTCGTTATTTTTATTGTAAATCCGTTGGTAAAATAAGGTGCAACCACTTCGCGAATAATATTTTCGTAAAGAATATCATCGTTTACATTGAACTGAATGGTGCACTTTTTGCATTTTTTGTCGTCAATCACAAAGTTAATATCGTTAACTACCAGTTTTCGTTTTTCAAGCACAGACCTGATTTCTTTTTCTTCCTCGTTTAAAAAACGTATTGTTTCGGTTGTGGCATCCATTTTTTGCTCGATTTTCTTAGAAATCTTCTCCAGTTGCTCTACCAGTTCTTCGTAATCCTGTGAAAGGTTACAGATCAACTGACGCTCGATGATCTTTTCCATTGCATTGGGCTTGATACAAAAGGAGAGGACTGTTTCGATCTCCCCCAAAGAGTTTGTTTGGAGATATCGTTCACTCAGCGTCTCGAGTGCCTTGGAAAGCTCGGCTATATTTATTTTGTAACAGATCGTCGCTTTTGAGCACAGAGAATTACATTCATTTTGGCAGGAAATAATGAGATTTTCATTGTTTTTATCGTTTCTTTTTTGTTTTTTTGGAGTTTTGACGGCAATATATGCAGATAAAAAGGCACGTATCTTTTTCTTTGGTATAAAAAATACGGCTGCATATGCCACGAGCGGTTCACCAAAATACCAATAGTTCCACGGAAATTTACCAAAGAAGAACAGAACAGAAAAATAGACCAAAACGAACGAACTCAAGGCAAATCGATCCGAAAACGTCGAGAATACACATCCAGCCAGCGTACCCACTACGACCGCCGTAAAGATTGCCTCGCCGCCGTTTCCAACCGCCGCAAGAATTATTCCGAGACACGAGCCTAAAACGGCAGAATGACTTGTTTTGAGGCAACAAAGAGCCAAAAACAGCAAAGCAAGCGCCGTTATACGCGCAACGCTCATAGAGAATAAGTAAACATTGTGAAACGCGATCAGAATAAGAACCATTGTGATTACGGCGGCGATCAATTCACGGGATGAAAGGCGACAGCATTGTTTGAACCCACGTACCGCATATGCGATAAAGTAGATGCAGCAACAGATCAACACGCTTTCGACCACAAGGATCAGAACACCGAATAACGTGATTTTATTTACAAGTAAAAATAGAAATCCCGCAATGAAGCAGCAGGCGCCGGATAATACAGCGGTATCGTTTTTGATAATATGTAATGATTTCCGAAACACCATATAAACGATATAGATCATGGTTAATGCAGTTATATATTTGAAAACCGAGAGATCAAAGGGTCCGGAAAGGATACCCAGAGCACTGCCGAGATAGCAGAAGGTCGGCTCTAACGCGATGTCTGGGCTTAACGATAACAGGATCAATGAAAAAGGGGAGAAGTTTTCGAAAATTTCGCATTTCGCGGAAATAAATCCCAAAATCAATGATAAACTAATTTTCAAAATACCGTAAAAACCGCACACAAATGCCTGTTGGATCCGATCCAGCTGACGTTGAATTTTGACCATTTCTTGCTCCTTTTTAACGTGTTTTCTCCTATTATATCGATGGTGGACATGCGTTTTTGTCGTAATTTGCTCGAATAAAAAATAATTTTCAAAAAAGTCATAGATATTTCACTGTTTATCCGCTATAATAGACTTAATAATTACAAGGAATTCAAACGTATGAATGAAAAGAACATAGATTTAAATAAGATCGTACAGCCGCTGTTGCAATGGTACGATGAAAATAAACGCGATCTACCGTGGCGTCATGATCCAACACCGTATCGGGTCTGGATCTCCGAGATCATGCTACAGCAAACGCGTGTGGATCCCGTAATTCCGTATTATCTGCGTTTTATGGAGGCTTTGCCGGATGTCAAGGCACTGGCTTCTGCACCTGAGGATCATCTGATGAAGCTTTGGGAAGGGCTTGGATATTACTCCAGAGCCAGAAATTTGCAGAAAGCCGCCAAAATAATTGTAAAGGAAAACTCCTTTCCGGATGATTTTGACGGCTGGCTGTCGCTTCCCGGCATAGGGGAATATACTGCCGGCGCTATTTGCTCGATTGTATTGGGGTTACCGACTCCGGCGGTTGATGGAAATGTATTGCGTGTGCTTTCGCGGGTGATTGGTTCATATGACGATATTGCAGCCCCTTCCGTTAAACGAAACTTTACGGAAGAGTTGAAAAAAGTTTATCCGCTGTGCCACACTTCCGAATTTACGCAAAGTCTTATGGAGTTAGGAGCGATCGTTTGTTTGCCCAACGGAGCACCTCTTTGTGATCAATGCCCGCTTCAAGAGCTTTGCACCGCTTCAAAAGAACAATTAATTGACGAAATTCCCGTAAAGACTTCGAAGAAAAAACGAAAAATCGAGCAACGAACGGTACTTTTGCTGCGATGCGACGATAAGCTTGCTTTAAATCGACGCCCAGGGAAGGGGTTGCTGGCAAATCTTTGGGAATACCCCAACCGTTCATCTCACTTAAGCCCTTCGGAGCTGGAAGAGTTTTGTCCCCGAAAAATCAAACGGTTATCGGATTCCACTCATATCTTTACCCATATTGAATGGCAGATGATCGGCTATGAATTATGGCTTGATACACAGAGCGATGAGTTTCATTGGATGACCATCGACGATGTGCTCGCTCAAAAGGCGATCCCCAGTGCTTTTCGATGTTATACAAATTATTTAAAAGATCAACGTTATGAGGAGTAATAAGATGAAACATATTTTAAAATGTTCCGGTTCATTATTGCTGGATCAGTTTGTCGGAATTATTTCCGGCTTTATGTTAGTGCTTTGCGTCAGCGCTTTGTTTGAGAACAGCCTGATGGGGTATACCCTTGCATTTTGCATTTGTTTTGGATTTTACGCGTATGTTACATACAATTCGGCGTTCAAAAGCGGATTCAGAGACAAGCATCGTATTGCGAAAGATACTCACTATTTCGGTTTTTGGTACAAGGGTGCTTTGGCCGGTATTCTGGCAGCAGTGCCGTTGTTTGGCTTGTATGTGGCCTATCAGATCACCGATGCCGGTATTCTTGCCTTTTATTACATGATCGCCGATATGTACTGGACTTGGCCGATGATCAATATGTTTCCCAATCATCAGCCTTTAGTCATGGCTCTGGCCTTTTTACCGATGATCGTGATTCCCTGGGTGGGGTATATCGCCGGATACAAAAACTTTATGGTTGCCGATCTGGCTGCGAAATTATATAAAAAGTTTGCTGCGAAATAATAAAGCACCTACTGTCTTACGGGGCAGTGGGTGCTTTGCTCTATGTTGACTTTTCATAATATATATGCTATAATCTGTATAAATATATATCCTAAGGTGAATTATCATGAGCAATTATTTAACAGATCCGCCCTTGGTATCTGTTTATTGCATGACCTATAACCAAGAAAACACCATTGGCCAAACGATCAAGAGTATATTAGCGCAAAAAACAAATTTTCCCTTTGAATTGATCATCCACGATGATGCGTCTACTGATCGTACTGCACAGATCGTGCGGCAGTACGCTGATGCATATCCACAAGTAATTCAACCAATCCTGCAAACAGAAAATCAATTCAGAAACTGCAATATATTCAAAACGCATATCCATCCGATCGCCAAAGGGAAGCTGGTCGCCGTTTGCGAGGGTGACGATTATTGGACCGACGAAAACAAACTGCAGCTTCAGGCAGATCTTATGTTGGAGCACCCGGATTGCATGCTTTGTTTTCATGCGGTGCAACAGTTGGAGCCAAACGGTCAGACCATGACGGTTCGTCCTCTGAAAAAGTCCGGGGAAGTGCCCGCCGCTCTGATCATCAAGCGCGGCGGTATGTTTTGTCCGTCGGTTTCTTCCGTGTTTCGCAAAGAGGTCATGGATATTTGGCCTTCGTTCCGTGACGAAGCCGACGTCTATGATTATCCCGCTCAGGTTCTTGCGGCTTCTATGGGAAGTGTCTATTATATCGATCGAGAAATGGCGGTTTACCGTTTTGCCTCCGAAGGCTCCTGGACAGCACAGCATAAGGATGAGGTGGATTATACTCATATCGAAAACGAAACCAATTGGTTGTCAAAGTTTGATGAATATACAGGACACCAATACAGCCATGCGATTCATTATCACATGGCGCATATGTGGCTTACCGAGTTCCGCAAATCCTTTGAACCTGCGGTGCGCAAGAGAGTCCGGTACTACGCCGGAAAGCTCCCGTTTAAAGATCGTTTGATATTTGGAGGTTTGATCACTGCATTTTCCGTTATGGGTAAAAAAGGGAATGTGCTTTGGCAAACAATGAAAAAACTTCTTTTGAAGTGACGAAAAGAAGGTGCATTTATGGAAGATAAAATTTTAGTTACGCGCTCCTCGATGCCTCCGTTTGAGGAGTACATGGAGGAGATCCGCTCTTTGTGGGACAGCCGCTGGCTGACCAACTCGGGGGTAAAACACCGGGAGTTGGAAGAAAAACTCTGTGAGTATCTGGGAGTTTCCAACACCGCTCTTTGTGTAAACGGTCACCAGGCACTTGAGTGCATTTTAGAGGTGTTGGACCTCGAAGGTGAAGTGATCACCACACCGTTTACCTTCGTGTCTACTACCAATTCGATCGTGCGAAAGGGGCTCAAGCCGGTTTTCTGCGATATCAACAAGCAGGATTTCACCATTGACGTGGATAAAATCGAAGCGTTGATTACCGAAAAGACGCGTGCGATCATGCCGGTCCATGTGTACGGAAACCTTTGCGATGATGAGGCGATTCGCAAGATTGCCGATCGACACGGTTTAAAAGTGATCTATGATGCCGCTCATGCATTTGGTGTACGTAAGAACGGCGTTGGCGCAGGCGCTTTGGGTGATGCTTCAATGTTCAGCTTTCACGCCACCAAGGTTTTTCACTCCATCGAGGGTGGTGCCGCAATCTTCAAAGATCCTGCCAATTATGAGAAAATCAATTATTGTAAAAATTTCGGCATGACCACGCCGGAAACTCTTTCGTTTGCCGGTGGCAATGCAAAGATGAATGAATTTTGCGCTGCCATGGGCCTTTGCAATCTGCGTCACATCGATGATGCTATTGCATCTCGCAAGAAAGCCTCGGATCGCTATCGCGAGCGTCTTCAAGGTGTCCCTGGTCTACAATTGAGCGTCGTCCAGGAAGGCGTACAAAGTAACTACGCTTATTTCCCGGTCGTTGTCCATCCAGAAACCTTCGGACATACCCGTGACGACGTTGTGGATGCATTGGCAGGTGCCAATATCGGCGCAAGAAAATACTTTTATCCGTTAACAAGCTCGATCGAAAGTTTCGGAGGTGCATATGATCCGTCTGCAACGCCGGTTGCGGCACGAATATCCAAGCGTGTACTCTGCCTGCCGCTTTATGAAGGGCTTGAGGAAAATACAGTTGATCGCATCTGCGACACAATTTTGAATTTAGTGAGGTAACGATTATGAACATTGCTTTGATCATTGCAGGTGGCAGTGGCCAGCGTATGCACCAAAACATTCCCAAGCAGTTTTTGACCGTAGAAGAACGTCCTGTCATCGTTTATACACTTGAAGCCTTCCAGCGGCATTCCGAGATTGATGCCATTGCAGTTGTATGCATCGAGGGCTGGGAGAATATGCTTTGGGCGTATGCCAACCAGTTTAACATCACCAAATTAAAGCATATCATTCCCGGTGGCAAAAACGGCCAAGATTCCATCCGTAACGGTGTTTACGAATTGGAAAAGCATTATTCCGCAGACGATATCGTGTTGATCCATGACGCGATCCGCCCGATGGTTTCCCAAGAAATCATCTCCGATTGTATCATTAAGACTCGCAAAAACGGTTGTGCTATTGCCGTTATTCCTTGTGCCGAGGCAATGGTTATGACTGATGATCAGGAGACCTCCGTGGAATGCTATCCTCGCGATAATCTGAAGCGCACCCAGACTCCGCAGGGCTTTCCCATTGGCAAGATCTGTGATCTGCATCGGCGCGCGCTGGAAGCCGGCATTACCAACTCCGTGGCTTCGGTCACATTGATGATCGAGATGGGGGAGAAGGTCTATTTTTCTGCCGGCTCTGAAAAGAACATTAAGCTGACTACAATTGAAGATATTGATATCTTTAAGGCTATGCTTCATGTAAAACGTTCCAATTGGTTGAAGTGAGGGAATAGGCTTGTTTTTATATAACAGTACAACCTACCACAAGGATCTTCAGACGGCGATCTCTGCCACAAAGAATATTTCAGAGCTTCGCGGAAGCTCTGTGTTGATCACCGGTGCGACCGGCTTGATCGGTTCTTTTGTGGCGGACATGCTTTTGGAATACAACCGTCTGGAGCAAGCCGATATCCATGTCTATGCACTTGGCAGAAGCGCACGGCGGTTACAGACTCGCTTTGCAGATGTTGCGACCGATCATCTGCATTTTGTGGAGCAGGATGTCAATCAGCCGCCCCAATTTGATTTCGATGTAGATTATATCATCCATGCGGCGAGCAATGCATATCCCGCTTCTTTTGCCGAGGATCCGGTTGGAACAATTCTTAGCAATATCTTCGGCACACAGTATCTATTAGAATATGCAAAAAGCCATAAAACAAAAAGGTTTTTGTTTGTTTCGTCGGGCGAGATATACGGCCAGGGTGATCCGGCTCTCGAGGCATTTCCTGAGCATTTCAGTGGCTATGTAGATCCCACTGAGCCTCGTTCCTGTTATCCCGCATCTAAGCGCGCGGCCGAAACCCTTTGTGTATCTTATACCCAGCAATTTGGTCTGGAGACCGTGATCGTACGACCCTGCCATATCTATGGTCCCAATACGACCGGAAGCGATAACAGAGCCAGCGTTCAGTTCATGAACAATGCTATGAAGGGTGAGGACATTCTGATGAAAAGCCGTGGAGCTCAGATGCGTTCCTATTGCTATGTTGCAGACTGCGCTTCGGCGCTTCTTTCGGTTCTTCTTTGCGGCGAAACGCAAGAGGCTTACAATATTGCCAATCCCAAAGCAAGGGTAACCATTGCCGGTTTGGCGGAAGCAATTGCAAAAACCGCCGGCAGAAAGGTCGTTTTTGCCGATGCAGATCCTGTTACCAAGGGACAGGAGACTCCCATTACCTATGCTGTGTTGGACAGCGATAAGCTTTGCTCACTTGGCTGGGAAGGCAAATATACGGTAGAACAAGGTGTGCTGAGCACCTATCAAGTACTGACAGGGAGATAAATCAACTGTTTATGGATATTCAAACAAAACGAGATTTTAAATATGCAACCCTCTATCATCCGGAGGATGGCGCTTACTACACGGACGGCAAAAAAGAAGGACTTGTTATGGGGCCCGAAACCGCAAAACGGTTCGAAGAAAATGATGATTGCGCCGTAACGATCTGTTGTATCACCTATAAACACGAGGAATATATCCGGAATGCCCTGGATGGCTTTCTGATGCAAAAAACCAATTTTAAGTATAAGATCTTTGTTGGTGAAGATAAAGGCCCGGACGGTACTGCCGACATTGTGCGTGAATACGCCGAAAAGTACCCCGATAAGATCGTAGCTTTTCTGCGGGAAGAGAACATGGGTGCCCAGGCCAACCTGATCGATCTGTGCAACCATGCCAACAGCCCGTATATCGCATTTTGCGAGGGTGACGATTATTGGGTGGATGAGTATAAACTGCAGAAACAGTATGATTATATGCAGTCCCATCCCGAAATGAGAGTGGCCTATACTCGCGCTGAGATCAGTGCTCCGGAGGATTGGTTCCTCAGAGACTGGTTTAAGGCAGATAAAGATGGCAGAATGATCTTCCCGGATTGCGAGCCCAGTTACAAACTGAAAATGACCCCGCATTCTGCCTCTGATTGCGTGTGGGTTTTCCCAGCGCATACTGCAACTGTGTTTTATCGTTGGAATTATGATGTTGTGATTCCAGAGTGGTACTATACCGGAATTATCGGTGACCACCCCATCTTTATGATGCAGTTAGGGGAGGGGCTTGCCGGATTTTTGCCTGATGTTACTGCTGTTTACCGCAGAAGTAACGTGGGCGTCTATATGAGCGCCGACATGGACGAGCATTTCATGAAGACCCGTCTGGATATGATTCGCTGGATCAGCGGTATTTTGGAGTGGTATCCCTGCAATGTGAAGCACTATCCCGGCGTTGCTTTTGAAAATCGAATCAAATTAGAGGCCTTTAATTATCTTAAGACCGCTTTAAAACTCGGTGATCACGATGCGATGGTTTATTTCTTCCAGAAGTATCCCGAGGCGGCACGACTTGCGATGACCGCATTTCTTTCGTTTTACAACGATAGCCGCGTGATGGTCAACACCTGGTCTTGGACGGGTTATCAGTTGTTGGTTCGAAATCGCTACTATCGCCACGGTGCAAGAATTTATGTCGCATTCTTGAAATTTGTAGATGTGATCGTCCGGTTTTTGAAAAAAGCCAAGAAGGGGATCAAGCGTCTGCTTTCGATCTTCACCTATTGGTTCAATACTTTGGTGCCAAAAACTAAAAATCTTTGGGTCGTTACCAGCTTCCGTGGAAACGGATATCTGGATAACACCAAGTATTTCTATGAATATATTCTGGAAAACCATCCGGAGATCGATGTTTATTGGCTAACGAACGATAAAGCGGTCTATAAGAAGCTGAAGGGCGAGGGTAAGCCGGTTTGTATCTCCGGCACTAAAGAATACAAGAATATTCTGAAACGCGCAGAAATTGCAGTAACTGACCACTATGCGTCTTCCGACTATGATCCGTTCTTGGGCTTTAATGACAAGACCAAGGTGGTTCAGCTTTGGCACGGCGTAGGATTTAAGGCGATGGGGGATGCCAACGGCGTACGAAACACCGCTGAACGCGGCGCACGCTACAGTTGGGATATCCTGCCTACTGAAAAGGATAATTGCTTTACACGATTTGTTAAAAAAATCAAATATTTCTTCAAAGCGCCGTACCGTGAACTTTTTGAGAAATACTTCCTTTTCGTTTGTCCCGGTACAGAACGGCTGGAAATGATCGCCGACATTTGGAAGGTTCCACGTGAAAACTGCTTTATGGCCGGTCATCCCCGCGATATTCTGATGTATCGGGCAGAACGGCAAGAAGCTCCGGTCAAGATCATGTATGCGCCGACCTATCGCTTTGATTATCAGCGTGAAACAGCCATGGTCCAAGAGTTTTTGGATGCTGTTCCTGCCGTTCAGGCTCTGATGGAGCAGATCAACGGCGAATTCTATCTGCGTATGCATCCCCATACCTGGCGTAGTTACAGCGGAAAGATCAAAAGCGTCTTAAAACAGTATGACCGTGTTCTGTTGCATGATAAGCCGGATGTCTATGCCGAAATCGGTACGTTTTCTATCATGATCACCGATTACTCCAGTATCGGGCTTGATTTTGCGCAGTTGGATCGCCCTGTTATCTTCCATGGTTCTGATTACGATTGGTTTGTAGAGAACGAAGCCGGTTTTAATCTCGATTTCCCCAATGTAATTCCCGGCCCCATGACCGGAAGCTGGACTGAAACACTTCAACAGGTCAAGGCCTATTATGACGACCCCAATAAAGAGGCGGCTTTGCGTAACGAAAAGTTGAAGTACTTTTTTACCAAGGAAGTCAACGGTTCCGATAATTCCGACCGCATTGTAAACGAAATCAAACGGCGTATCGGCTTATAAGTGAGGCTAATATGAATCAAATTAAAATCATGGTATTTCCCTGCGGTTCTGAAATCGGATTGGAATTGCACCGTGCATTGAAAGATATTCGTTTTATCGATCTGTACGGCGCATCCAGCGTGGAAGATCACGGCTGCTGGGTCTATAAAAATTATATCGGTGATATTCCGTATATTTCCGACCCGTCTTTTGTGGAGGTTTTGAATCAGCGTATTGACGAATATGGGATCGATTTTATCTTCCCGGCATTCGACAGTGTGATTTTGGCGCTTTCTGAGCATCGTGACCGGCTTCACGCAAGGCTGTTGACCTGCCCCCATGAAACGGTCGAGCTTTGCCGCAGCAAATCCAAGACCTACGAGCGTCTTGCTGGATGTGACTTTTTACCTGAAATTTACACTGTTCCGGAAGAGATCAAGCAATATCCCGTCATCATCAAACCCACTGAATCTCAGGGGGCCCAAGGTTTCATGATCCTGAAAAACGAAGAACAGCTTCGCCGTGAACTTGCTATTCGCACAGAAGAACAAGTGGTTTGCGAATATCTGCCCGGAGAAGAGTATACCATCGATTGCTTTACCGATCGTCACGGTAAACTGCGGTACGCCTCTTGCCGTAACCGTCATCGGATCAAAAACGGGATCAGCGTAAATTCTGCCATCATGAAGCCGGATGCACGTGTCCTTGAAATTGCCGAGATCATTAACCAAAAGATGGAATTCCGTGGTGTTTGGTTTTTTCAATTAAAACTGAACGCTGTCGGCGAGTACCGTCTTTTGGAATGCGCCACCCGCGTGGCAGGTACGATGTGTGTGGAACGTGCTGCCGGAGTAAATCTGGCCTTACTGACGGTATTTGATGCTTTGGATTATGATGTGGATCTGCCGGAGCAGGTAGGGCACGTCGTGGTGGATCGCGCGCTTCACAATGTATTTAAGTTGGATATTGATTACGATGAGGTCTATATGGACTTTGACGATACCGTCATCGTTCACGATCGGGTAAACTTTACAATACTGCGCTTTATTTATCAATGCGTAGAGAAAAAGATCCCGGTTATTCTGCTGACCCGTCATGAAACCGATATCATTACTGATCTTAAAGCGCGCCGGATCGCTCCTGAACTATTTGATGATATCGTTTGTCTGCCTCGATCGGAACGGAAGATCGATCATGTATCTCCCTCCAAAAAGGCATTGTTTGTGGACGATTCCTTCGCAGAACGCAAAAGTATGCATGAAGCTTACGGAATTTGGACTTTGGGTGTTGATGCAGTAGAAGCTTTGCTGGAT
>CAYLIT010000030.1:0-13313 GCA_964383835.1 uncultured Eubacteriales bacterium | reverse complement strand
GAGCAGTATGAAAATACCGTCTTCCCCTATAAGATCGCCTATAACCTCATCCCCCAGATCGGCGGCGAGTCCACCGAGGGCTACACCAGCGAAGAGATGAAGATGCAGAACGAGGGCCGCAAGATCATGCACCTGCCCGAACTGCTGGTCAACTGCACCTGCATTCGTGTGCCTGTGGTACGCAGCCACTCTATCTCCGTGACCGTTAAGACCGAAAAGCCCATCAGCGTGGAAGAGGCCCGCAATATCATTGCCACCGCTCCCGGCTGTAAGCTGGTAGACGATCTTGGCAACAAGCAGTATCCCATGCCCCTCGACACCACCGACCAGGATCTCGTCTTTGTTGGCCGTATCCGCAAGGATCTGACCGACGAGAACGGTCTGGCCATCTGGTGCTGTGGTGACCAGGTGCGCAAGGGAGCCGCAACCAACGCCATCCAAATCGCTGAGCTCCTGTAAGGCGGGTGAAAAAGGCGGATTTCCCGTCACTGTTCCCGCTCGGCGTATCACATACGCCTTCGGGGCCCATCAACGAAAACTTCGCACTTTTTGACCCGCCTTGGGTTAAACGAATAATACACGAAAGACCACGGTCCTTATGACCGTGGTCTTTTGACAGTCTGAACAGAGAGAAAAAGTAGTGACTTTTCTCTCTGTTATACTTTAGATATTGGCAGTGACCATTGTTTTTGTATTTTTCTGCGGTCGGTGCCTTTTTTGGAAGTTTTTTACATACCTTCAAGAAATCTGCTCACCACAAGGGAGCGGAATTTTGGAGAGAGACTGGCAAAATAGGCGGTGAAGCCGGTGACCCGGACCACCAGATCGGGGTAGAGGTCAGGGTTTTCGTGGGCTTTCAGCAGTTTTTCGCCGTCCAGCACGTTGATATTGATGAGGGTACCGCCCTGTTTAAAGTGGGCGAGGATCAGGTTCAGCACCGCTTCCACACCGCCCTCGTCGGCGGCGATCTTCGGGTCAAATTCCAACTGCAGGGGGGCGGTGTTGCCGTAGCCGCACTGCACAGCGGCGATGCCGCTGGATTGGGCGGTCACCGCACCGTCATGACGGAAGTGGGGGTTGGGGTTGGCCCCGTGGGAGAGGGGCTCGCCCTTACGTCTGCCGTTTGGCATGGCGCCCACCTTGCCGCCGTATTCGATGCTTCTTGCCCAGCTAAACCAGCCGGGAACCAACTGACGGCCACGGGGCATCTCCTGGGAGCGCACCGTCTTGACCCAAGAGTCGGTCAAGCGCTTGGCCCAGCGGTCGGATACGGTGTTGCCGCCGCAGTATTTGGGGGCGGATTGCATCATGGCGTGGATCCGCAGATCCTCGAAATCGTTATCCAGGGCGGTGAACAGGGTGTCCCAATCCAGCACTTTTTCCTGCTCGATGCGGGTTTCCATGGCACCGAAGGAATCGGCCACCACCGCAAGACCGGCGCCGTCCACACCGACGGTGAACAGCTCGGCAGCTTGGGAGGCATCCAGCCCCTTTTCAAGGGTATGATGCATCATCAGGTTCATCACCAGCTCTGGGGTGACCTCACCGATATGATCCAGGTGGAGGTTGACCCCTGCCGCCGTCACCTCGACGGCCTTTTTCAAGTGCTTTTCGTACAGCTCAAACAGCTTTTCGCAGGATTTTTCCGGCTCCTTGCGGAACTCCTCCAAAGCCACGTCCAGTACCCGGGCGATATTGACCTTGACGGTATCGTTCATGGGGAATTCCTTGCCGGGAACACACATCCAGTTACAGCCCACGGCGATCCGCTCACGGGCCACCTCTTTGCTGACGCCGTTTTTCATGTAGCCCTCGCAAAGCGCCTTATCGTTGCAGAAGCGGGGCCAGCCGTTTTTGTTTTTAAAGAGGTAATAGACCGCTTTTTTCAAAAATTCCGGGTCGCAGTTTTCGTGCACCCGCACCGTCAGGTTGCAGGAGATATTGATGCTGTCTGCTGCCTCTAAAATGAGATACGAGAGGTGGTTGGTCATATCTTGATCGTTGGCATCCACCCCCGAGATTTGATAATAATGGGGGTCGATGAGCAACAGGTTTGCGATGAGGAACTTGGCGGTTTCATCGTCCAGGATCCCGTTTTTGATATCCTTTTCGTAATAGGGGAGCAAAAGGGTATCCAACTGGAAGCCGGCGCCGTCCCGGGTATACATTCGGGCGGCACAGTTGAAGAAGGCGGTCCATTGGCAGACCTCACGGAAGGTTTTGGGAGCATCATACTCCACCGCCTCGCAGGTCTCCTTCATGGTGATAAGGTTTTCCCGGATGGCGGGGTTGGTTTCGGCTTTTAAGAGTTCTTCAATACGGTCGATATGCCGCCGCACGAAGCGGGTGATGGCCAGTACCGTTCTTTTTTCGGCCTCGTAAAAATCCTCTTTGCCGGGGTTCTCTTTGCGGTAATGCTCGATCTTTTCCAAAAGACCGCCGAAGCCCAGCTCAAAGCCGATGCGATAGTCGCAGGCAAAATGAGCATCCGCATCGATGCCGGTGGTGATATTGTATTTTTCCTGCAGGGGCTTGAGGTGGTCGTAGGGGAACCGTTGCTCGTCCCAACGGCGGCTCCATTGGTTGGTGACACCGTTGCGGATGAATTCAATGTTCTTTAAATTATCCTTTAACCATTGGGGCATATAATGCAGGTCGCCCCGATAGTTGACCAGCATATCCCGCCAACGGCCGCACAGCATCTCGTTGGGGTCCACGTAGGCCACGTGGGCATCGATCAGCCGTACAAAGTTTTCGCACATCCCGTCCGGGCCGTAAAAACTGCCGTTTTCACTGTTGTACCAGGGCTCCATGCGGTAGCCTTCCGAAATCGGAACGGTGCCGAAATCATCCAGGTCGGTATAGCCGTTCTGTTCCCGCTTGGCAAGGGTGTGGGCGATTTTAGTGTCCCGCATGGCCTGCAGGCGCTCAGCGTAGGAATACATACGGTGTCAACTCCTTCATCAATTCTTTGGTAGGGGGCGTAAAGCCCATGGGCGCAAGACCCAGCGCCGCCCGCTTTTCTTCACCCAAAGGATGATAGGGTAAAAGCTCGTATTGGCGCACGTTTGCAAGGCCCTTTAAAAAGGCCGAAATTTCGGGAATGTTTTGCTCGATTCCGGGGATCACCGGGGTACGGGCGATGATAGGAACCCCCAGAGCGCTCAGCCGCTCAAAGTGCTCTTTGATTTGCTCGTTGGGGATGCCGGTATACTGCCGGTGGAGATCGCTGTCCCAGATTTTTAGGTCTGCCATCACCAGATCCAGGCGTTCGAAAACCGCTTGGTCATAAATGCAAAGGGAGGTTTCGATGGCGGTGTGGATGCCGTTTTCCCGGCACCGATCCAACAGCTCGATAATAAAATCCCGCTGTAGCAGCGGCTCGCCCCCCGAAAGGGTGACACCGCCCTCTTTGCCGTAGTAGGGGGCATCCTGCAGGATTTCCGCAAGAACTTCCGCTACCGTCATCTCCTTACCGCAGGTGACCTTGGCACCGGTATAGCATCCCTCCTCGCACCGGCCGCAGCCGATACATTTTTCGGGGTAGCCCAGCACCTGGGGTGCGGGGTCGATACACTCGGGGTTATGGCACCAGGCGCAATGCAGAGGGCAGCCCTTGAAAAAGACGGTGGTGCGGAGCCCCGGGCCGTCCTCGGTGGAGCAGCGCTGAATATCCGCTATGATCGCAGTTTTTTGGCTCATAATGCTTTGCTTTCGCCGGCATAGGCCGAAGCCTCCACCGCATCCAACAGCTTCATCACCTTGATATTTTGCTCTAAAGTGACCATGGGCTGAACCGGCTCGCCGGTGGTTTCATGGTGCATGATATGGGCGGCAATGCTCTTGAATTCATCGCCCAGGGTAATTTCGGGCAGTGCAAGCTCTTTGCCGTAGAGGTCAAAGGCCTTGACATCGGGGGCGTTTTCCGCACCGCCGGTGCAGAGCACCGCACCCTCGGTGCAGACCAGCGAGGGGCCTGCGGGGATGACTGCCCGGGGGGTGGTCCAGGTGCCCTCGATGATGCTCATGGCGTGGGGGAACCGGACGATGGCGGCAAAATTATCGTGGGTATCACCAAACCCCGTGTTGAGGCAATCGCCGTGGGCGGTAAGGCTTTGGGCGCCGTCCCCCATCAGCCATTGGGTGAACAAGCAGCCGTAGCAGGCGATATCCAGATAGACACCGCCGCCGCATCGCTTCTGATGCCACCAGGTGGCGGCTCTTTGGTCGTCGGTCATCTCTTCCGCATTGGCACTGACACCTCTGTGGCGGGCGCCCTTTCCCAAGGGGCCGGTATGACCGTTTAAGTAATGCATTTTGATGGGGGTGCCGACGATGCCGCTCTCCAGCACTGCCTTTAAGCGGTGGAGGTAGGGGCGCCACAGCACCGGCCAGTTGACGAACGCCTTGACACCGCATTCCTTAACGGTGTCTGCGATCGTTTGGGCCTCCTCGGCAGAAAGAGCCATGGGCTTTTCGATGCAGAGATTGATGCCTTTTTTGGCGCAGTAGGTGGCGATCTCCAGCTTTTGCCGGTTTTCCGAAAGAATAAAGGCATAGTCGGGGGTCAGCTCCTCCAGCATCTCACGATAGTCCTCGTAAGCGTTGGAGCAGTAGTTTTCTTTGACGTTCTGAAAGTTCCACTCGCCGGTGTAGCGCAGGGGAGCGATGACCGCCGTATCGGAGGGGGCCTTGGCAATGCCGATCAGGTCAAAGCCGGGCACCTCGCTGATATACTGTGCGATCTCGTTAACGTGCATGTGGGAAAATCCGATAATAACTGCTTTCATGCTCAGCCCTCCAGCTCGGCGGCGGTCACTTCACGGCCCTCCTCAGCAGAGCGGTAGAAGCACTCGATGACCTTGGTGACTTCCAGGTTTTCCTCTTCCTTGATGAGGTATTCCTCTTTGCCTGCCAGGGTGTTGAAGATATTGCGGTACATATAGCGGTGCTGTTCAAAGGGAACGCCTTTATATTCACCGTTATCAAACCATTTCAGGTCACATTCGCTTTGGAACCGGCCGATATTCTTATAAAGCTTTTCGCCGTTGACCGAAAGGCCGCCCTTATCGCCGCAGATCACCATATCCAGGTTGGTGGTGGGCAGATTGATGGCCCAGGAGAACTTGAAGTTGACACTCATGCCGTCCTCAAAACGGATAAAGCCGGTGGAAAAGTCCTCTACGTTGAATTCCTTATAGTCGTAGGGGCGGGGGGTGAAGGTGCCGCTGTAGGCACCGCTTTCGGCAATGCTCAAGAGGACGTCCTCGCCCTGGTTGGCGATCTTGGTAAAGGTGGAGCCGCTGACCGACTTGACCTTTTTACCGCCCACCACCCACAACAGGGAGTCGATGAGGTGAACGCCCAGATCACAGAAGGGGCCGCCGAAGTTGTGCTCCTTCATGTGGAACATACCCCAGGTGGGGACACCGATGCGGCGGATAAACTCGATATCGGAAAAATAAACCTCGCCCAGCTCGCCGGACTCCACCAGCTCACGGGAACGTTGCATATAATTTCTCCATCTCATACACTGGCAGGGGAACAGCATCTTGCCGCAGTCCTTGGCGGTCTGCCACATTTCCTTGGCATCGGCCAGCGACAAAGCCATCGGCTTTTCGCAGGCTACGTGAGCCCCGGCCTTCAGCGCCTTGATGGTCCATTCCTTATGATACATATTGGGGGTGCAGACGGCTACGAAATCGGGGTGCAGCTCGTCCAGCATTTTCTGAGGATCGGTGTACCAGTTGGGTACGCCGTGACGTTCCGCAGTCTCACGGGCGGCAACCTCACGGATATCCGCAACGCCGACTACCTCTAAAAGGCCCTCGGCCTTCAACATATTTAAGGCGGGGAAATGAGCGCTGTTTGCGATCATTCCCGTGCCGATCACAGCAACACGAACAGGTTTCATGATAAATTCTCCTTATAAATCTGCAGTTTCTACGGTAATACCCTTTTCGGCAGAAAGTCTGCCCGCATCCAGAGCAGCGACTACTGCCAGGTTCAGTTTTTCTGCCAGGAACACGTCCGGCTTTTCTTCGCCCCGAATAACCCGGGCCAGGTGAGCCCCCAACAGCTCGGTCTGTTGGTTGGTGCCGCATTCGATGACCTCGGTGGGCTCGGGGGGAGTATGGCTCCGCCCTTTAAAGACTTTCACGCAGGAGGTATGGCGGTCACAGACAATAACACCCTCGGTGCCGTAGATGACGGGGCCGGTGGGGACGTTGCCGGGGTTAAAGGTGGACCAGGAGCCCTCTAAAAGACCGATACCGTCGCCAAAGTCCAAGATCATGGCGCTGAAGTCCTCTACGTCGGAAAAATCGGTGCAGAATTTCTTGGTGATACCGGAGACCCGCTCGGCAGTTTTATCGAAGATCCAGCTGGAGAGGATAGCACCGTAGCAGGCATAGTCCAGAATGGAGCCGCCGCCGTATTCCTTTTTATACCACCAGCTGGAGGCCATCTTTTCAACGGAGGGATACTCTCCCTCGGGTCCGTAGGAGAAGGGTCCCCAGGTGGCGGGGCTGCGGTAGGTGACCCGCAGGACCTTGCCCACGGTGCCGGCATCGGCCAGCTCCTTGGCCTTACGGAAGGCGGGAAACCAGGCGATGGGCCAGTTGGTCAGCATATAGACGTTGTTTTCTTTTGCCACTTGGCACATGTGGGCGGCCGCCTTATAGGTCATGGCCATGGGCTTTTCATCCAATACGTGGATGCCTGCGGAGAGAAGTCCGCAGCAGACCTCCTCCCGATGGGCGTTATCGCAGTTGACCACCGCCAGATCCGGCTTTTGGGCGGCCAGATCTTTCCAATCGGCATATTCGGGGATTCCCGCCTCGGCAAAGGTCTTTCTGCGCTTTTCCAAATTGGCGGGATCGGGAGAGGGCAGGGGATATTCGGCAAAGCCGATCATTTCATAATCTTCGTTGAAAAATTTAAAGGTTCTGAAGAGGGCTGAAACGTGGGGATGAGCCAGCCCGACAAAAGCAACCTTGATTTTATTCATAGTCTTTTACCTCAAAAAGTCGTTTCCAGATCGATGGTGATACCCTTTTCGATGGCCTCAGGGATCTTGCACATGATCTCCAGCACGTGCCGTGCATGCTCGGGGGAGAGGACGGGGGCGGTATCGTTTTCAATGGCCCGGATCAGATCACGCAGGCAGCAGCACTGGCTGTTCAGCTTCTCGGGACGAAATACGTTCCGGACGGGGGTGATCCAACCGCGGATACCACGCTCGGGGCTGTCGATAAACACCTCCGGCTCGGGGTTGGTCATGTAGGGCTTGGTGAAGGAGATGGTACCCTCCTCGCCGTAGATCTCAAGCTGAGGAGCACGGGTGGCCTTCTGAGAAAAGCCGGTGTCCACCAAAGCCATCTTCTCGCCGCCGAAGTCCAGGGCGATGATATATTGATCGGGGATCTTATCGGTCTGAATTTTTTTGCCGTCGAAGGCACCGGAACGAACGGTACGGACAGGGGTGGTTACCTTGGCCATACAGCTCAGTCGTTTAGCGGCACCGAAAATAGAGGTGACGATCTGCAAACCGTGTACACCCATATCCACCAGAGCACCTGCACCCGGCTCAAAGAACCAGCTGGGATCTGCGTTCCGGAACTGGAAGTATTCGGGACCGCCGTGGGACAGATTACACTTGGCATAATAGGCGTTGCCGATGGCACCGTCAGCGATCAGCTTTTTAGCCAGCGCCAGGTCGTAGCGCATGGGATGAACCGGTACGCAAACAAACTTCACACCCTTCTCCTTTGCCAGCTCGATCTGCTCAGTCAGCTCCTCTACGCTGGGTGCGGCGGGCTTTTGAGAGATCAGGTGCTTGCCGGCACCCAGCACCGCCATGTTGATCTCGTGATGGGCCTGAATGGAGGCAGCATCGATGGCAATATCAAAATCACAGTTTTCGATCAGCTCGTAAACGCTCTTATAATGATTGGGGATATTGAATTTTTCACAAGCCTTGATGGCACGCTCCTCCACGATATCCACCGCCGCTACGCACTCGGCGTTAGCCTCCTTGGCGATATTGGGCAGATACTGTCCGTTGGCGAACATACCGCAGCCGATAACGGCAACCTTCCATTTTGCAGACATGATCCTTTTCTCCTTTAATTTAAAAATTTGTTTTTTCTATTTACATTATAACTTTTTATGCTAAAATGTACATGCACGATATCGGCAAAAAAGTGGACAAAATTGTCATGAGGAGGATGGAACGATGATCTACGGTATTCCTGTGGAACGGCTTTTGCGCATTGAGCGGGTGTATACGGTGGCTCGCAAAACAGTGTGGCAGGTGGCAGATCCTTCTCACATTTTAATTCTTATTGCCGAGGGACGGTGCCGTTTTGAAATGGGTAATATTTCGGCGGTGGCCGAGGCAGGGGATGCGGTGTTCATCCCTGCGGGGCAGCCCTATCGCCGCAGTCCGGTGGAGGATACGGTCTGCACCATGATGTATATCCATTTTGCCCCCCAAGGGGAGCTTTTGGAGCTGAGGAACGAAGAAGCGGCACGGATGATCTCGGAAGAAATCTCCAAAGCCGACCAGCAGCTCTTGGATGGCCGTAAAACCTTTGTTTCGGTGGAACCGATCTTGTACCTTACCTATTTAAATATAGGTCGCAAAGAGGCGGTTTTGGCTCTTTACGAGGATCTTGCAAAGGCAGCCAAGGAATACCGTTCGGATAACGGTCTTTACATGACCTACGGTGTTTGCCGTCTATTGTCGTTATTGAGCCGGGATCTGCGCCGTACGGTGCTGGCAGGGGATATGGATAAGGAGCTGATCCCGGTACCTGCCAACCTTAAAAAGGCGGTGTGGTATATCAAACAGAACGAAGCGGGGCATATCTCGCTGGAAGCCCTCTGCCGTTACTGTAACGTTTCCCCCTCCCAGATGATCCGCTATTTTAAAGATGCCTTTGGCAAGACCCCCATTCAGTATATCAACGAATATAAGGTCAACCGTGCCCGGGAAATGATCCAGACCACCCCCGAGCTGGCCATCAAAAACGTCTGCGATGCCTTAGGGTTTGAGGATCCCCATTATTTTTCCAGAATTTTTACCAAAATCACCGGCGAATCCCCTCGGGAGTATAAATACCGGGTGGTCAACTTTGGTAAAAGTAAATGTTGAATTTATAACCCTATCGTGGTAAAATAAAAACATAAATGAGGAACGGAGGGCTGTGTGTGGTCGTTTTAAAGATCATAGGTTGGATATTGGCGTGCCTCACACTCCTGTTAGTGCTTGTACTGATGCTCTCGGTGGACTTGATCCTGCAGTCCGATGGGAGTGAAGGCTTTCGGGTCAAGGTACGTGTTTTGGGTATCACCTTCGGCGGCAAGCCCAAAAAGGAAAAAACCAAAAAGGATAAACCGAAAGAAAAAAAGCCGGAAAGCGCATTTGTAAAAGCCATCAAGCGTTCTTTGGGTATTTCCCATCTGGGGAGCGTGGAGGATGCAAAGGAATCCATCGAGAAAAAGGGCTTTGCCGAGACCGTTACCGAAACGGCAGAGCTGTTTATGCTGGTCTTAAACCGGGTGGTGTGGCTGGTCAAGCGTTGCCGGGTTCCCTATTGCCGGATCACCGCCGTCAGCGGCGGCGAGGATGCGGCGTTGGATTACGGTGTGGCTTGTGCGGTGCTCTATCCCCTGACCGCCTATCTGCAAGAGAATATGAAGTTAAAGCAAAAGCGGCTGAAGCTGGAGCTTCGGTGCGACTACACCCGTGAAGAGGGGGCGTTTGAACTGGATCTGGCCATCCGATTGCGGGTGGTTCATGCGGTGCGGGCGCTGTTGCATATCATATTGAAGAATTTGGAAAAAGAAGTTGAGAGGGTATAAAATGGAAAAAGCAAATCTGATGAACGTACTGACCTATGTGGCAGATCAGACCATGGCTTTGGCCAAAGATACTTCCGTTTTGGGGGAGCGTATTGAAAAGGACGGGGTGACGGTGATCCCGGTATCCAAGCTGACGGTGGGTTTTGCCGGCGGCGGTGCGGATATGGTGGATGCCGGCCGTAAAAAAGAACGCCACCCTGCAGGGGGCGGCGCCAACGTCACCCTGACCCCCATGAGTTTTTTGGTCATCAGCGACGGCGAAGTGCAAAGCGTCAGCATCAAGGCGGCGCCGGGCGCCTCTAAAAACGAGATCATCGATACGGTGATCAAAACGGTTAAGGGGTTTATCGAAAAAAAGAAGGAGAAGTGATTTTTCACTTCTCCTTGTTGCAAGGAAAGGGGATTAAATATGTCCAATGTAAAAAACACAGAGATCTTGTTTTCAAAGCACTCCTGCCGGATCATTTTCGTAAAAGATCATACGGCGGGCGCACAATTATCGGCACAGCTTACAAAGGAGCGTCCCGAATATCGCTCCGGGATCAGCGAACGGCTTGCATCAACCAAAAAGGTCGGCCCGTTCCGGCTTAAAAACAAACAAGGTCTTTATCAAATTTACAGCAAGACCAAGGCCGTCAAAGAGCTCTTGGTAAGCGATGGCCGTGCCATGGCCGATCATGAGATCAAGCGGAAAATAAATCTTATGGAACTTCGCGGCTATGAGGATCGTGCTCCCCGGGCGCTGTCAAATTTGCAAAGACTTCGGGCGTCGATTCTTTGCGACGTTTTTGACGGCAAATCTGAGTTTATCATTTCAGACTGTTCCGATCAACCGTTTGACAGTACGGAACGCCGCTTAAACTTCAAAAGTGCATACCTTACCATTGCTCGGTTTATGAAAAACAGTGATGATTTTGAGTGGGTTCCTTGCAATCTGATCTGGATCACCGATACCAATTCGGACGAAATGCTCACCATGTTGGGCGAGGAAGACTACCGCTCTGATTTTTATAGCTTTTATCAAATCGAAAACGGATGTATTGCAGAGCTGGATCGGGAAACGCTGATCAAGGAATTTACCCCGGTTCAGATCGCCCCTAAGGTATCCGAAGCCCCGGCAACAAAGCCGAAAAGTGAGCCGAAGCCGCAACCGAAGCCACAACCGAAGCCGCAATCCAAACCGGCCTATAGAACGGAGATTAAGACGGATGAAATCGGTATTGATGGTGTATTTGAGTTTCTGGACGCCGATAAGCAGTATAAAAACGGTAACTATACGGAGGCCTACCGGCTGATGGAGCGTGCCGCAGAAATGGGCAACAAAAAAGCACTGTTTGCCTTTGGTGCGATGAACGAAAGCGGCAAGGGCTGTACCGCCGACGATAAAAAGGCGCTGTTTTGGTATGAAAAAGCGGCAAAGGTGAATGACCGTATGGCACAATTTTATTGCGGATGGTTTTACTATAACGGAAAAGGCTGTCAAATAGATCATTCAAAGGCCTTTTTCTGGATGGAAAAGTCTGCCGAACAAGGCTATGCCGATGCGCAGTTCGTTTACGGCGTTATGTGCTTTAAAGGACAGGGCTGTACCGAGGATCCCGAAAAAGGCATTGCTTGGTTGAAAAAAGCCGCAGCACAAGATCATCCGGATGCGATCAAACAATTAAAAAAACTGTTTCCATAAGTAAATGAGAGGCGAAACCGCAATGGTTTCGCCTCTCATTTGTTTTTAATGGATAATTGTAATAAGATACCCCTCTTGATAAAAATGCAGGGGGGAAAGGTCTTGGTAACGGATGCTTTTAAAATCGGGGTTGCCGTAAATTTTGTAGTGGGCCTCCTTGGCGGTCCATTCTTCAAAAAAACGGGTGGGGTCGGCGCCGATGCGTTCCGCCAGGCGGGGGTCTGCAGGGCGCAGGCGTTCCATATCGATCCCGACGGGGCGGTCAGAGACCGCTACCGCCACGTATTCGCCCGAGTGGGTGATACTGAAAAAGGGGAGTCCCTCTGCGTAAGGCTTGCCCTTTTCGGTGCGAAGAAGGTGAATTTCTTCCGTGGGGATGCCGCTCATCTCTGCAAGGATGGTCTTGGCCATCCATTCCCCTAAAACAGTGGCCTTTTTGCGGGGCTCGTGCCGGAGCTTCAGCACCTGCTTCCGCCGTTCGGGCTCCATCAGCGCAAGGCAACGGTCGTATTCGGTGGGGGTCATGCTTTCAAGGGCGCGTTTTTTCCAGATCATATCAGTGCCTCTGTTCCGTATTGGCAAAGGTTTCGCAGAACCGTGCCGCAAAAGAGGGCTCCTCGCCGCCGGCATAAAGGTGAGAGATATCCCCAAAGGCGGCGGTGCGGAAATAGGCCTTGCCCTCCTGCCGTTCCTCGGTGATGAGGGTGGTGACAGAGGAGGGAGCGGCGCAAAAGCCGTGCCAAAGCTGCAGGGGAGAGATATTGAGCAGATGCGAGAGCAGCACGCACTCCAGCCCAAAGTGGCAGAAAAAGGCGATGGTATCTTCGTTGGCGGCGGTGGCCTTATAAAAACGGCCGCACCGCTCGTAGCCGTGGTCGGCCAGCACCTTGTCCAGCCCCTCGGTAACGTAGCGGTATTCTTTTTCTACGTTTCCCTCCGCCATTACAGGGCTTTTCAGCCAATCCTCGTGGTGGAAGAAATCATCGTGGGCCGTCCAATCGGCGGGATACCAGTCCCAGGCGATGGAATCCGGCTCGTCGGGCTTGTTGATGGCCACCGGGAACTCCTTCAGCCAGTCGCAGACGGTGGCATCTTGCCCGATTTTCTTTAAGGTGTATTCAGCGGTATCCCGTGCCCGACCCAGGGGGGATACGTAGATGGCCTTAAAATTCAATTTGGAAAGCCGACGGGAAAGCAGCTCTGCTTCGATTCTTCCCTGCGGCGTGAGAGAATCGATGGAGTAGTCGGGATCTGCGTGACGGATAATAAGTATCTTCATAAGTGCCCTTTCAAAAAATAAGGGCTGCCCTTGGGCAGCCCTTTTTTGTTACTGATTACAGCTCAGCAAAGTACTTGATGGTGCGAACCATCTGGCTGGTGTAGCTGTTCTCGTTGTCGTACCAGGAAACAACCTGAACCTGATAGGTGTCCTCGTCGATCTTAGCAACCATGGTCTGGGTAGCATCGAACAGAGAACCGTAGGTGATACCAACGATATCGGAAGAAACCAGCTCTTCCTCGGTGTAACCGAAGGAAGCGGAGGAAGCAGCCTTCATAGCGGCGTTGATGCCTTCCTTGGTAACGTCCTTACCCTTAACAACGGCAACCAGCAGAGTGGTGGAGCCGGTGGGAACGGGAACACGCTGAGCGGAACCGATCAGCTTGCCATTCAGCTCGGGGATAACCAAGCCGATAGCCTTAGCAGCACCGGTGCTGTTGGGAACGATGTTGGCAGCGGCAGCGCGAGCTCTGCGGAGGTCAC
>CAYLIT010000029.1:0-13353 GCA_964383835.1 uncultured Eubacteriales bacterium | reverse complement strand
GATGCCTGCCAGATTCCCCAACCTGCTGGTCAACGGTTCCTCCGGTATCGCCGTTGGTATGGCAACCGACGTACCTCCCCACAATCTGCGTGAGGTGGTGGACGGCGCGGTGGCCCTGCTGGATCACCCCGATATGGAAGTGGACGAGCTGATGGAGTACATCAAGGGTCCCGATTTTCCCACCGGCGCCATTATCATGGGCCGTTCCGGTATCCGTCACGCTTATCGTACCGGCCGTGGCAAGATCTACGTACGGGCCCGGGCGGAGATCGAGGAGTGGAAGGACGGTCGCTATAAGATCGTGGTGACCGAGATCCCCTACATGATCCGCAAGGCTGCTTTGATCGAAAAGATCGCCGAGGAGGTCAAGACCGACCGCATCTCCGGTATCTCCGATATCCGCGATGAATCGGATAAGGACGGTCTGCGGTTCGTGGTGGAATTGAAAAAAGAAGCCAATCCGCAGGTCATTCTGAACCAGCTTTATAAATTTACCGATATGCAGGCTACCTGCTCCATCATCATGCTGGCGCTGGTAAACGGCGTGCCCAAGGTATTAAACCTCAAGCAGATGCTGGAGGAGTACCTGATCCATCAAAAGGACGTTATCCGTCGCCGTACTGCCTTTGAGATCAAAAAAGCTGAGGCAAGAGCCCACATTTTAGAGGGTCTTTTAAAGGCCATTGACCATATCGACGAGGTCATTTCCATCATCCGGGGCAGTAAGCACATTGCCGACGCCAAGGAGCGGTTGATGAACCGTTTTGATCTGGATGAGATCCAGGCGCAGGCCATCGTGGAGATGCGTCTTGGTCAGCTCTCCGGACTGGAGCGGGAAAAGATCGAGAATGAATACAAAGAGCTTTCCGCTAAGATCGCCGATCTGAAGGATATCCTGGCCAACGAGTGGCGGGTCAACGCCATCATCAAGGAGGATATGCTGGAGATCGCCAAGAAGTTCGGCGACGATCGCCGCACCGAGATCGGTCACGGTGAGATCGGCCTGGAGGATGAGGATCTTATCCCGGTAGAGGATTGCATCTTCACCATGACCGAGGCCGGCTACATCAAGCGTCAGCTGGTGGGTACCTACAAGGCTCAGCACCGCGGCGGCCGTGGTATTACCGGTATGAAGACCAAGGAGGAGGACGTGGTGAAGGATCTCTTTGCCGCCTCTACCCACGATACTATTCTGTTCTTTACTACTTTGGGTCGTGTTTATAAGCTGAAGGGCTACGAGGTTCCCGAAAGCTCCCGTACCGCGAAGGGAACCAACGTGGTCAACCTGTTGCCGCTGATCAGCGGTGAGAAGGTCAACGCCATGATCCGGGTAGAGAATTTCGAGGACGAGGGTTATCTCATCATGGCCACCCGCAACGGTACCGTGAAAAAGACGCCCCTTTCCCAGTATGCCAACATCCGTAAGTCCGGCGTTATCGCCATCATTCTGGATGAGGGTGACGATCTGATGGACGTTTGCTTCGCCAAGGCAGGGGACAACATCCTTTTGGCCACCCACGAGGGGAAGGCCATCCGCTTTGCGGAGCAGGACGTACGGTCCATGGGCCGTGTGACCCACGGTGTACGCGGTATTCGTATCGCGGAGGACGATTACCTGGTAGGTATGGTCATCGAACGGGAGGGCGCAGCCCTGCTGACCATTACCGAAAACGGCTACGGCAAACGGACCGCAACCGCCGAGTACCGTCTGCAGAATCGCGGCGGTAAGGGCATCCTGAACTACAACATTACCGAAAAGACCGGAAAGATCGCCGCCATCCGCATGGTGGAGGACGGGGAGGACCTGCTCCTGGTCACCAGCGGCGGTATCATTATGAGGACTCAGATCGAAGAGATCTCCATGCTCAGTCGCTCTACCCAGGGCGTGCGTGTGGTCCGCCTGGATGAAGGCGTGAAGGTCATCGACATTGCCGGTGCCGCCCGTGAAGAAGAGGAAGAGGCGGACGACGAAGCGGCTGTAGAGTGATTTTCCGTGCAAATGTCACAAATTGTTTAATAAAAACAACATAAGGTTCTTTCTAATTGACAGGACATTTGCTATAATTTTAATATCTATCGATATCTTTTCTAAAGGGAGGACAAAGATATGGCAAAAAAGATGACCCGGTTGCTGAGTCTGCTCCTGGCTGTGATCATGATCGCTTCGATGGCGACCATCGTGACCACCGCACAGTATGAGTATGATGAGGCGGCTACCAACTCAACTCTTTACACTAAAAATATTCCTTACGACGAGTTAGCCGGTAAGGAATATCAGAACAAACGCGGCGTCTACGTGGTAGACGATGCGTGGAGCTTTAAAAAAGGTGAGGAGCCTGAAACGGTTTCTTATTATTTCCGCGGTAAAACATATACCGAGGATTACGACGCTAC
Source organism: uncultured Eubacteriales bacterium (assembly GCA_964383835.1). Classification (GTDB taxonomy): domain Bacteria; phylum Bacillota; class Clostridia; order Oscillospirales; family QAKW01; genus QAKW01. The sequence goes on along the minus strand of CAYLIT010000029.1, from coordinate 10,959 downwards.
CCGTCATCTGTCTACGGTGGCGGCGATGTATACCCAGGCTAAGGCTGACGGTGTGACTCTGCCTACCTGTATTCTGACGGCCGGGAACTATTCTACCGCCATCAGTTTAACAGACAGCGTCATTCTGCTGGGTGCCAATGCGGGTATCAACCCTAACCTTCCCGATGCAGATCCCACCAAGGAGTGGAAGCTGAATTCCAAGCGGTTCCTGCCGGATATGACCAGCGAGAAATACGGCACCGATGACGATATGGTTCAGGAGACCCGTATCTGGGCCGGTGTGGAGCTTTGCGAGACTCCGCGCGTAGCCGGTAATACCTTGAAGCTGTTCTCTGTAGCAAACTCTGCAGACGTGGCAAGAACCTTCGTCGTTGATGGTTTAGTATTCCAGGGTTACGGTGCTTCCTTTGCGGATACCAGCAACTCCAGCTCTTCCGGTTCTCATACCTTCTATATTCAGAACGTGATCATGAACGATAACTCTGCCTACGACGTATCTCCTATCCGTATGTGGGGTCGTGGTTCTACCAATACCATGTCCAAGAAGGTATACTTCAGCAATTCCTACGTCACCGGAAACGATGCGATGTATTTCTACTCCGGTCATGCCGATACCCTCCATCTGAACGGTGTTTCTTATCAGAACTCCAGCCAGAGTTTCATCTATAACATCATGACCATGCAGTGGATCGGTATGGATTTTTCCATGACCAACTGCCATCTGTGGAACAGTGAATATTTCGCTACCAGCAAGGTTTCTACCAGTATGTATTGGGTAAGAGCACCCTATACCTCTACCTCTCAGGCAGAGGCCGGTACCAATACCGAGCCCTTCCGCTACAATATCAGCAACAACACCTTCTATAACATGACGGCGATGAATGCCGACGGTACCACCCGCAGCACCACCTCTCCGTTCGTGTTCTATATGGCCAGTGAAGATGAGATGGTCAAGATCGAGAATAACATCATTATGTCTTCCTTCAATGTGCAGGACGGGCAGAATCGTTCTCCCATTTTGATCTCTTATAATAAAATTGAAGACGGCACGATCTCCCGTGCCAGCACCGGCACGGTCGGCAGCACAACGACTGCAAATTACGAGCTGAGCGACCGAAATCTTTCTATCAAGAACAATATTCTGACCGAGGAGTACTGGGGCAGCATCAACATCGGTAACAACACCTGTCCCGATACCCTGGTAACCACCGAGGGTAACCTCTACACTGAAAAGTATGACGGTGAGAACGTGATGACGGGTGTTATCCCCGCCGCCGCGGCTGATAATAACTACAGCAAGTGGGTATGGCTGGAGTATGATCCCAAGGGCGCCAACGACGATCTGACCAAGAGATCCGACTACATCGATATCGATGCGGTTCAGATCAACGGTGAGGTGAAGGAGAAAACCATCACCGCAGACGTGGCTTCCGACGTGACCACCTACGACGTGACCATGTCCTGCAACACCTCCATTCATGCACAGACCAAGCTGCCTCTCAACTCCGTAAAGATCTATGCGGCGGATGAGGCGTTCAACAAGGGCGCAGAGGTTGCTGCCAATGAAGGCGTCTACTCCCTCAGCACCGAAGAGCGTAAGAACAACTACGTTCTGTCCGTCGTTTCCATGGACGGCAGATCCTCTTACGACTATAATCTGACCATCAACCGCGCCATCAAGGTCGGCTCCGTTCTGAACGGTATTGTGGATCAGGCCAACAAGACCGAGACGCAGGACACCACCGTTGATTACTTTAATTATGAAGTAAACTACGCAAACAAGACCTTTGACTTTACCCTGGACGTTCCCGCTGGCGCAACCGCTACCCTGACCGACGCCGAGGGCTATCTGGTGGAGCCTACCGCAACCAACACCTATTCCATTCCTCTGAACGAGGTTGCTACCGCTTACGACTTTGACGTTGTGGTCGCCAGTGCAGATGGCGTTGAGAAGTACGACCTGAGTCTGCTGCGCAGAATGAACGAGCGCACCGAGCTGGCTGTGGATACCACTTCCGGCACCGCTACCCAGAACGGTACTACCTGGAACGTAGCTCTGGGTGCCAATGATCTGGCTGTTGATTTCGGTCTGAACCTTTCCGAGAATGCCACCGTTGAGATCGTGGATCCCATCTACAAGGCTCCTCTGGCTGTTAAGAACGGCGTATACTCTCTGGAGAATATCCCCGTTGGCAACAGCGTTTATACCGCAACCGTTACTGCTCAGAACAGCGTGGATACTCAGGAATGGACCGTTGTGTTCAACCGTCCTGCCCGTTCCGCCGCCAAGCTGAACAGCGTGAAGAATGCAACCTTGAACAACGGCGTTTATACCGCTACCACCTCCGGCAACCGCTTCATGATCAGCACGGACTACAACTTTGCAGACGGCGCTACCCTGGCAATCTACTCTGACGCGGCTTGCACCCAGAAGATCACCAACGCCAACCTTACCCTGACCGCTCTGACCACCAACGTGTGGATCAAGGTCACCGCTGAGGACGGCGTTACCAGCGACGTGAAGCAATTGACCGTTAAGACCACCACTCTGGCTACCGACGAAGGCGTTTACTACGCTCCCATGGCAGGTAACGGTGTGATCGAGGTCTCCGGCGCCACCAAGTTTACCGATGATACCATCACCGTGGAGCTGCCCGACGGCACCAAGGAATTCCATCTGGTTGTAAACGGCCTGAACGGCCACAGAGTCCGCATCTACACCGACGACAAGGCCTCCTTGCTGACGGTTGCAGAGCAGGATATCAAGCTGGATGCAGGCGTGACCCGCCTGTATGCCGAGGCCATCAAGGACGGCGTGGTGAAGCCCTATCTGATCGAGATCAAGGCTTCCCAGTACTACAGCTTTACCGATACCGCTGTGGATTGGGCCAAGGACTACGTGGAAAAGCTGGGAACCTCCGGTCTTGCCATCATGAAGGGTGACGAGCATATGAAGTTCAACGGCGCCAACAACCTGACTCGCTACGAGATGGCTATCATGATGGTTCGTGTGGCCGGTATCAACAAGGATCTGTATTCCAAGCTTTCCTTGACCTTTACCGATACAGCAGACATCCCCGACTGGGCAGCCGACTATGTGAAGGCCGCTTACAAATACGGTATGATCGGCGGCTACGGTGTCTACGAGGGCGAAGAGCTGGTAGGCTATGAGTTCCTTGGTAAGAACAACGCCACCCGCAGTGAGTTCCTGAAGGTCTTCATGAACGCTGTGACCGGCGATGCCGATAAGTTCTATGAAGACAACAAGGACGCCATCAACAAGAAGGTAGAGAAGAAGAACTTTGCCGACATCAAGGTTGTGGAAGAGTGGGCGATCCCCTACGTATATTCTGCAATCTACAAAGACGTCATCAAGGGCGATGCCGATAAGATGATCAACCCCGAGGATCTGATCACCCGTAATGAGGTGGCCGCTATCCTGGGCCGTTACCTCTGCGGCATGAAATAAAATAAAGATCTCCGGTGCTCCGGCACCGGAGATTTTTTGTGAGAAAGGATTTTGAAAGGACCATGAGAGTACAACGGCTGGTTTCCTGGCTTTTATTGCTGGCGGTGCTTCTGACCGGATGCAAGCGTCCCGAAGTGCCTACCGTTGAGGTGTCCTTCGACCAAACACCCCAGGTTGCGGACCGTACCGTCTATATCAACGGTACCCGGATGGAGCAGGTCTTTCAGCAGGAGGGCTTGTTTTTCATCGAAGCCGCCGCCATGGCGGCGGCCTTCGGCGGAACGGTGGAGATCATCGAGGGAACCGAGGAGCACAAAGCGGTGATGACCGTGGGAGGAAAAGCCTATTCCTTCACCTCCTATAAGGGAGCTCAGACCACCCAGAACATCTATTGTTATAAGGGCAGCCTTTTTGATGGAAAATCATTTTATTGTCCCGTGGAGGCGCTGATCGATTACTTCGGGCTGACGGTGACACAGGACTACACCCAGGGGCAGGTGTATTACTATGGGACTGCTCCGGCACCCCAATCCGTGCCCGAGGGGGTGGAGGTGCCGGTGTTGATGTACCATGCGGTCAGCGATGAGCTGTGGGGTATTGAATCGCTGTTTGTGAAGCCCTCACGCATGGAGGAGCAGCTCAAATGGTTGACCGAAAACGGATATACCCCCATCTGGTTTGAGGAACTGCACCGCTTAGGCGAGATCGAAAAGCCCATCATATTGACCTTTGACGACGGTTACGAGGATAACTATACCGAGTTGTTTCCGCTGTTGAAAAAATACCAGGTCAAGGCGACGGTCTTTACGATCACCGGCAGTATCGGCGAAGAGCACTACCTCACCGAGGGGCAGATCAAGGAGATGGCCGCCAGCGGATTGGTGTCCTTCCAGAGCCATACCGTGACCCATCGGCTGCTGCCGGACCTGGGCACTGAGGAACTGAAGACCGAGCTGACTGACTCCAAAAAGACTCTGTTGGAGCTGACCGGAAAGGAGCCCTTTGTGCTTTGTTACCCCACCGGGAAGTACAACAGTAAAGTGGTGGAGGCGGTGAAGGAGGAATATCAATACGCGCTGTTGATGTCCGGTGATGATTGGGTGACCGGTGAAGATCCCTTACGGATCCATCGGGAATATATCAGCCGTTCCACTACCTTGAGTGAGTTTAAAAATATGATCAAATAACAGCAAGGGGCTGTAAAAAAACATGCGTTTTTTTACAGCCTTTTTTATTGTTGTTTAAGCAGAAACTTTAATAAATTTCCTTTTGTTTTTCCTGCCCTTTGCGGTTCGGACTATTTTTACAGCCACCTATCTTTTTGAAATAGCGGTCGGTGCCGTGGAAGACCTGGTTGCCCAGGCCGATCAATCCGATCAGGTTGGGAACCGCCATCAGGGCGCAGAAGATATCGGCTAAGCTCCATACCGCATCGGCGGTCATAAAGCTACCGAGGAAAAGCACGAGCAAAAAAATCACCCGGAACCAGCGGACACAGTTCCCGCGGCAGGGAAAGAGGTACCGAAGACTCTGCTCGCCGTAAAAGCTCCAGCCGATGATAGAGGCAAAGCCGAAAAAGAACAGGCAGAGCATATAGAGAAAGGAGAGAAGGCCGTCGGAGAGGGGGAGTTGACGCAGGGCGTAGAGGGTAATACCGGCGCCGTTCAGCTCCGGCATTCGCCAGGCGTCGGTCACCACCACCGCATAGCCGGTGAGGGTGCACATCACCACCGTATCCAAAAAAGGACCCAGCATGGAGATCAGCCCCTGGCGTACGGGGCTATCGGTCTGTGCCGCCGCCGCGGCAATGGGATCGGAGCCCATCCCTGCTTCGTTGGAAAAAATCCCCCGCCCCAATCCGTAGCGCATGGCCTTTTGAAAGGTGATGCCTGCCGCCGCGCCAAGGGCCGCCCGGGGCGCGAAGGCGGAATGGAGGATCAACGCCGTTGCGGCGGGAAGCTTGGGGAGGTTCAGTAACAATAACCACAGGGTCAGCAGAACGTAGAGGGCCGCCATGAAGGGGACCAGCAGGGTGGACACCGAGGCGATGCGTCGGATTCCGCCCGCCAGCACCAGCCCCACCAAAAGGGTGGTGAGGGAGCCTGCGATCAGGGCGGGCCAGGAGATGGAGGTGCCAAAAAACGAAAAAGCGGCGGCGCCGCCCTCCGGGGTAAAAAAATCCTCGGCGGCCATAACAATGCCGTTGATCTGAGAGGTGGTGCCCATGCTGATGAGGCAGGTGACGACGCAGGCACCGGCGAAGATCCGGGCCAGCAAGGGGCGGTGGAAGCCCAGCTCCAGATAGAGAAAGGGGCCGCCTAAATAGCGGCCGTCCTGACCACGGCGGCGGTAGCGTACCGCCAGGTACCCTTCGGCGTATTTGGTGGCCATCCCGAAAAAAGCGGCCAACTGCATCCAAAAAAGGGCGCCCGGTCCGCCGGCGGTGATGGCGGTGGCAACACCGATGATGTTCCCGGTGCCGAGGGTGGCCGCCAGGGAGGTGCAAAGAGCGCCAAAGCCTGAAACGTCCCCCTCGGCGCCCGGCTGGGTGCTGAGCGCCGCCTGAAACGCCCGTCGTAGCTTGGTGAGGGAAAGCCAGCGGGTGCCGACGGTCAGATAGATGCCGGTGCCGAGGATCAGCGCCAGCATCCAGGGGCCCCATAGTAACGATGCGATCTTTTCTAATAATTGCATGGTGGTTCCTTTCAAAAAAGAAAGGATGTGCTTTTTAAAGCACATCCTTTATACTAATTGTTATATTTTAGGTTAAATATACATTCCGCCATTGGGGGAGAGCACCTGGCCGGTGATCTGCTCTTGTTCTGCTAAAAAGAGGATACATTTGGCTACGTCCAGGCCGGTACAAAGCTTGCCGGTCGGGATCATTTCTTTCAGGGCGTCCCGATCAAGACCTGCCAGCATCCTGCTTTCTACACAGCCGGGGGCCACGCAGTTGACGGTGATACCGGAGGGCGCCAGCTCCTTGGCCAGGGCCTTGGTGAACCCGATCAATCCTGCCTTGGCGGCAGAATAAGCCACTTCACAAGAACCGCCCGTCTGCCCCCAAACGGAGGAAATATTGACGATACTGCCGCTTTTGGCGGAGAGCATTCCGGGTAAAAGCAGGCGGGTCAGCGCCATGTGGGAGAAGAGGTTAGTCTGCAGGATCCGGTTGATGGAGTCCTCCGTTTCGTCGGTGAAGGGGGCGTAGTGCGCGGTGCCGAAATTATTGACCAAAAGATCGACTTTACCACATTCTGCGGCCAGCCGTTCCCGGTCCTCTTTTTGGGTCAGATCGCCGCAAAAAAGGGTGACCGTGCCGCCAAGCTTTTCAAGATCTTCCTTTAAATTAGCGGCGGCTTGGTGGTTCTGATGATAGGCCAAAACCACCTGCCAGCCTTGGCGTACACCTAAATAAGCGGTCATACTGCCGATGGCGCCGGTGCCGCCGGTGATGAGCATTTTTTTCATGGTTTCACATCCTTTATAAATGTATTCTACCTTAAATCGGTTTAGAAGACAAGATTTAATTGAAAAAACGGTAAAAATCGTGTATATTAGTATTAACGAATGAAAGGAGGGTGCTCGATGAGTATTCCCGTTACTGCGTTGCCCGGCGTGGGAAAGACCCGGGCTTCCCTTTTGGAAAAATTGAGAATTCATACCGCCGAGGATCTCTTAGGGCTTTATCCGCACCGTTATGAGGATCGGTCGGTGATCATTCCTATCAACGAGATGACCATGCACATGGGGGAGAACGTCAGCATCGTGGCGGCGGTGATGGAGCCGCCCAAAATGCGCAGGATCTACGGTGGGCGCACCATGACCACCGCGCTGGTGGGGGATAAGACGGGGATGATGACCGTCACCTTCTTCAATAATCCGTATATTAAGGATAAGCTGCAGGAGGGGAAAATTTTTAACTTTTACGGCAAGCCCGATCCCAAGATGCTGATGAATATGGTGGCTCCCCAGGTGGAGGAGCTCAAGCCGGGGATAGAGCCGGGAGTTTACCCCATCTATCCTTTGACGGCAGGGCTCAATCAGCCTCAGCTTCGGAGGTGGGTCAAGGCGGCCTTTGAAAAGGTTGCCGGGCAGATGGAAGATCCCTTGCCCGAAAAACTTAGAGAGAAATATAATCTTGCGGGGCTGAAGGACGCCCTGGCGGCGGTCCATTTTCCAAAAAGCACTCGGGACGTGGTGTGGGGTCGGCGACGGCTGATTTTCGAAGAATTACTGTATTTTCAATTGGGGCTGGGTCTTTATTCCGGCAGGGAAAAAGACCGCAACCACTTTCCCATTGGAGAGCGGCGGGAGGAATTTTTAAAGCTTCAGCCCTTTAAGCCTACCGACTCTCAGGCACAGGCGGTACAAGAGATCGTTGCAGATATGCAGGGCGAGTTCGCCATGAACCGCTTGCTGCAGGGGGACGTGGGCAGCGGTAAGACCTACGTAGCGGGCGAGGCGGCGTTTGCCGCCCTGAGCACGGGATATCAGGCGGCGATCATGGCACCGACTGAAATTTTGGCCCGTCAGCACGCGGAATATTTTCGGCCGCATTTTGAAAAATTGGGGTATTCCACCGGTCTTTTGGTGGGTTCCATGACCCAAAAAGAGAAAAAAGAGGTTTATGCCAACCTTGAAAGCGGTGCCATTCGCCTGGTGGTGGGAACTCATGCGCTGTTACAGGAAAAGGTGCAGTTTAAAGAGCTTGGTCTGGTGATCGCCGATGAACAGCATCGGTTTGGCGTACGTCAGCGGGCGATGCTGGCGGCAAAGGGCAAAAAGCCCCACGTATTAGTGATGTCGGCAACGCCCATTCCCCGGACTATGGCGCTGATGGTGTGGGGAGATCTGGATCTTTCGGTGCTGGATACGCTACCTGCCGGGCGCAAGGAGATCAAGACCTACTTGGTGGGGAATGATTATCAATCCCGGCTGGAGGGCTTTATGCAAAAGCAGATCGCCGAGGGTGGGCAGGTCTATATCGTCTGCCCCTTGGTGGAGGAGAACGAAGAAACCGATCTGAAAAGTGCCGAGGCGCTGTTTGCCGAGCTGAAGGAGAAGTTTGGCGAGGCGGCGGATATGATCCACGGTAAAATGAAGCCCGCTTTGAAGGATGCCGCTATGGCGCGGTTTGTGGCGGGGGAAACCAAGATTTTGATCTCTACCACGGTTATCGAGGTGGGGATCAACGTGCCTGCGGCAACCCTGATGATCCTGATGAATGCCGAGCGGTTCGGTCTTTCCCAGCTTCATCAGCTTCGAGGACGGGTCGGGCGTGGCGATCGGCAATCCTATTGCGTGCTGGTCAGCGATCATAAAGGCGAAAAGACCCGGGAGCGGTTGGAGTTTTTCTGTTCCACCACCGATGGCTTTGCTATTTCGGAAAAGGATCTGGAGCTGCGCGGTCCCGGTGATTTCTTTGGCAATATGCAGCACGGCTTGCCGAAAATGCAGATCGCCGACGTGGCTACCGATATGGAGCTTTTGACCCTTTCCAACCGTTGCGCCAAACGGCTGTTGCAGTTTGATCCCGGTCTTCAAGCCGATTACAATCAAGGCATTTTGCAAAAAGTGCAGGCGCTTTTTGAAGCAGAGGATACCATCTTTAACTGACAAATTTTACATGAATTTTTCATTTCATTTCGCTCAAAATACTTATTGTAAAGCAAAGAGATCGTTTTGAGTCAAAGGCTTTATAAATCTTACAAGGAGGTGTAATGAAATGGACAATTCTATCAAAAGCAATGCTAAGGCTGGTCTGGATAAGATGAAGTTTGAGGTCGCCCGTGAGATCGGTGTTGATCTGAAGCAGGGCTATAATGGTGATTTGACTTCCGCTCAGGCCGGTCATATCGGCGGCCAGATGACCAAGAAGTTGGTTGAGAAGGCTGAGCAGAGCCTGTAAAAGCACCGTATATCAGCAAATTAAAATGATATAATTCTATTTTTGCAACAGCAAAAAGATTATAAAATATAAAAGCGGCTCGGTGAGCCGCTTTTATATTTTGGTGTAATTGACAAGGAACCGTAAACATGGTAGGATAAAAGGGCGGGAAAACAAAAAACTTGAAAATCAGGATTTACACATAATCCAGGGTGACCCAAGAAAGAGGCAACGGCAACCAGTTATTAAGAAGCGGATCAAAAAGGGGAATGGAAGCACAGGGTGGCAGATGCCCGAAAAGCAAGCGGGTAGCCGTTCGTTTATCGAGTGTACATACCGGCGTTTTTTCGGTTTTTTCACAGCCTGCTGCATTCCCATCCACATACAGACGGATCGTACCGTAATCCTCTATTCCCAAAACGATTTCGCCGTTTATCAACGGTTGCTTTGAATGCTTCAGTTTTAACAGCGCGTCCGCAAGCTTTTCGTAATTCAAAATTTTGAAACGCGACGGAGACAAAATACTGATTTTTTCAGCACCGGGAACGACCGCCTTTAGTTCGTCTATCATGTACGGTGCCAGTTGGAAGGTAATGGTATTGTTCACATGGCGTTGCCATGCACATACGATCGGAAGAAAGTATTGGGGAGATGTATAACGCAGTTCACGAATAAACGGTCCATTGACCGCACGTCCGATATATTGCGTTTCCGAGGTGGCAGCCAAATAACCTACAGGTGTTCCGTTCTTCAGCGCAATATACGGTGCCGCGTGCTTGGAACAAAGCGCAAGATATACGTCGCGATAGTTTTCTGCGGTATCCCGCTCTGCGTAGAAATCCGCCTTGCGGGATAAGGCATCGCAAAATTCAAGGAACTCGACGTCCTCCGGTTGGATTTCACGAAACTCAATATCTGCCCCGGGGTTTTGAAAGTATTTCAAACGGTTTTTCTCATTCAAGGTAATATGATAGGCAAGACCTGCGGGCTCATATCCGAAACGTGCATATCGCGTTCTGGAACCGCCGAGCCGCGCACCGTCCGCACCGATCTCTTCCAATTCCTTCATCAGTTCGGTGAAAATACGGTTAAAATAGCCTCTTCCTTCATACTCGGGCAAGGTTGCCATATTGCCCGTGGTTGCAAACAACAAAGAGGTATCTCCGATTTTTACCGTAAAAGGATAGCATCCACCGACGGCAACAAGCTTGCCATCTTCAAAAACGCCGGTATGATACCCCATATGCTGATTATCGCAAACCCACATTTTGGGTAGTTCGTTCAAAAAATCCATCGCATGACCGTGTTGTTTTGCAAAGACAACGTTCAGCAAATTCAACAGTTGATCGTAATCGCCGGTATGTAATTTTCTTAATTCCATGGCTACCTCCGTCACTTTTTGATTTTAGTATATACAATAATGAAAAAAAGAGCAATCCCTATATCATGGAGTTTCAAAAAGAATTCTACTCTTGAGAGAATTTTCTCCATCAATCAGGGGACGGTTAGCGTGATTGACAAATAAAAAAACAAAGCGGCTCGGTGAGCCAATGTCATTAAGTTAATAAGAAACGAGACTCCAAGAGATTGGGGTCTCGTT
>CAYLIT010000028.1:0-13359 GCA_964383835.1 uncultured Eubacteriales bacterium | reverse complement strand
ATTTAAAAAAGATGGCAATATGGAGTTGGAAGAACTCCGTTTTTCAACAGATTTTCACCATTTTTTGCCCATTATACAGAAAAACCACTGTTTTCTCCTTCTAAAAACAGTGGTTTTTTGACAGTCTGGAAGAACCGTCTGCAGTTGCAGACGGTTCTTTTTTATTTGGGATATTTTCGTATTGCCAACTCCATGTGAAGCCCCACGTGATCCGATACGTAGCCGTCCTGCACGTACTTGTCGATGAGTTCATATTTCAGGGGCATCAGCAGGTTATCGGAATAGAAGCAGAAGTCGATGATCTTGGGGGTGACGCTATCCTTATGGTAGCCGTTGTTGGTGGGGGACTGGTTGTTGTCCAGCATGGCGTTGATATCCGAAAGCCCGCCCTGCACCAGGGTGTTATAGCCGGGGGTGTTCGGCTCCATATTGAAGTCGGCGGTGCAGAATACGGGGTACTGCGTAAAGCCCCCTGCCGCTGCCGCCCGCTTCAAAATCAACTCGGAGCTGCCCACGGCGCAGGTTTCCGTAAAATCGTAGTGGGTATTGTAGAACAGGAAGATGGCGCCGGTGGCTTTGATCTTCAGTTTGACCCAGGAGCAGATACGGGGGTGCTTGCCGTCCCAGCCCTTGGACTCCACGTCCGGGGTGTCCGAAAGCCAGAAGTGGCCGCTGTCCAGCAACTCGAATTTATCCTTTTTCCAGAAGATGGGGGTGCTCTCCGGAGAGTAAGAGGCGCGGTATTGATAGATATAATTATACTCGTCACCGAAATCCTGCGTCAGGAAATCTTCTACCCAATAGCGGGTAGCTTCCTGAAAGCCCATGACGTCGGGATCGATCTCATCCAATACCTGTTTCAGGCGGGGCGCCCGATCGGCGATCATCAACCCCGTGCCGTCGCTGCAGTAACGGACGTTATACGAAACCACTGAAAGCTTGTTTGCTTCCAAATACGGCTCCGCATCGTTGAGCTGACGCAGAATCAAAACCGCATCGGTGATGGTGATGGTGTTGCTATCGTCGGGGTCATGCCGCTCCATGTCCGGCTCCACCGAAAGGCCGATCAGATGTTGCAGAATCAGAATGGCATCGGCGGTGGTGATGGGGGTATCCCCGGCCGCAGGAACGGTAAAGGAGGAAAGGAGCATAACAAAGGTCAATAATAAAGTAATGATCTTATTTTTCATACAGACCTCCTTTTCGTTTTTTTCATTATACTATAGTAAACACGGTGTTGTCAATGCAGTCCTTTCGGAGGACGACGCTACTTAGTATTCTTCTTTCTCTTACTCTGACTCTTTCTCTATCTCTATCTCTTTCTCTAACGGAAAATTTCCGGAAATTTTCCGCCTGTTGAAAACTTTCTATAAGTATGGTAAAATAAAAATATAAAAAAGGAGGCGGAACGATGGTATCGATTGCAGAATGCAGAAGCTATGAACCGGCCGAGGTCCGGGCGTCGTTGACGGCGTTGCTGGAGCCCTTGGGCGGCTTTGATTGGGTCACCCCCGGAATGACAGTGGGGATCAAGGTCAACCTTATCACCTTTATCAAGCCGGAAGCGGCGGCCACTACCCATCCTGCGTTGGTTTGCGCTCTGGTCAACCTGCTGTGTGAGCGTGGGGCCAAGGTGATCATCGGCGACAGCCCCGGCGGTATTTATAATAAGGTGTATTTGGACCGCGTGTATGCGGTCACCGGCATGAAGCTGGCCGAAGAAGCGGGGGCCACCCTCAACCATGATTTTTCGGTCAAAGAGGCAGAATTCCCCGGGGCAAGGTCTGCCAAGACCTTTACCTATACCGGCTGGCTGGACAACTGCGATGCCATTATCAATTTCTGTAAGCTCAAGACCCACGGCATGATGAGTATGAGCGCCGCAGCTAAAAATATGTTCGGTGCAGTACCGGGAACGGTCAAGCCGGAGTATCATTATCGGTTCCCCGAGCCGGCACAGTTTGCTGATATGATCGTGGATCTGGACGAATATTTCAAGCCTCGTCTTTCCATTATCGACGGTGTGGTGGGAATGGAGGGTAACGGCCCTACCGCCGGTACCCCTCGCCCGGTGGGAATGCTGATCGCTTCGCAAAATCCCCATGCCGCCGACCTGATCGGCGGTGCAGTCATCGGCCTTGGCCCGGGGGAGGTTCCCACCCTTGCGGCGGCAGTTCGCCGTGGGCTGATTCCCGAATCCCCCGAGGATTTGGAAACGGTGGGTGCCGATTGGAGGAAATTTATCATTCCCGATTACCAAAAGGTGCAAACGGTACGGAGCCTCAGGTTCAATAAAGAGTCCGAAAAATTCTTCGGTAAGCTGACCGCCGCCTTTATCGACCGTGCGCTGGCCTCCCGACCCGAGCTGAAAGCGGCAGAGTGCGTGGGCTGTAAGGAATGCTATAAGGTCTGCCCCGCCGACGCCATTACCATGGTGCAGAATAAGCCCCGCATCGACCGCAAAAAGTGCATCCGTTGCTTCTGTTGCCAGGAATTCTGCCCCAAGGGCGCATTAAAGGTACACAGACCGCTTTTGGCCAAAGTGTTAGGGAATGTTTTTCGCCATTGACAGGCATATATATCCGAGATATAATATAATCATAGCAAAAAACAGAAAATGTAAACTGGAGGAATTGCTTATGAAAAGACCGTACGTAAGTGCACGGCGTAGAACGATCGCAGGGCTGCTTTGCATGGTTCTTCTGTTCACTTCATTTTATGCGGTGAGTTCTTCGGCAGAAGCGGAGCTGCCGAAGGCGTTTCTGGTTTATGATCAGGACAACGGTAAGCTGCTGACCTACGATTCCACGAGCGGGGAATATGTTACGAACGAGAACTATACTGCCGCCTTCGTGGGGACGGGGGCGCAATTGACTGAGGACGGTTATCTTTCGGAAAAGGCGTTGAGCTTTTCTGATCAGACCACCCATCTGGAGGTTACGGCTGCCGAGGGCTATTCTTTAGCGCCCGGCGGGAGCGGAATTACCGTTTCGTTTTGGATGAAGGAGTTCTATACGACGGGAAGCTCTACGCCCGGTTCGTCCCGAGGTGACGTAAAGGATAAATTTGAAACCCTGCTCGCCGGTACCGATGCAGGCGGTGAGTCTGCTCTCCTCTGTGTGGACGGGGTCTATTATCTCGTCGACAGCGAAGCCGCCAACAGACACTACGTGCAAGGATCGGATAATCGGGTAGGAAGCGGTACGGCGTTTTTCTACGACTATTATGATTGGGTACAGTGTACGGTCACCGTTACGGCCAACGAGGTGCTGGTCTATCAAAACGGCGAGGTTCATTACGGATATAACAGCAGTACCGGAACGTTTAAGAAAGCCTCGGGAGCGACCGGCTCCTATACGGGGGTTGGTTTTGCCAAGACCCTGTTCGATGGGCTGACTGCAGAGGGCGGAAAGCTGGAATTTCGCAGTGATCTCTATTCCGACCGTAATACCCGTTCTCTGCGGCTGGACGGTCTGAAGATCTACGACGGAGTGCTTACTGCCGATCAGGCAAAGCAGCTTTATGATGACGAATATCATCTGGAGTTTACCGTCACGCTGGACTATAACGACGGAATGACCACCGAAGCGCTTACGGTCGTTTACGGGGAGACGGTGTCTCTGCCTTCGCCCACACGGGCAGGATACGAGTTTAACGGCTGGTATCTGGATGCGGCGGCAACGGAACCGTTCGAAGCCGCAAGCCTCAAAGCGTCAGCGGTGCTTTATGCCGGTTGGACGCCGATCGAATATCCGATCCGGTACGTTTCGAACGGCGGTGTGCTGACCGATCCGCCCGCAAGCTATACGTCGGCAGAATCGGTGGTCTTGCCGATCCCCACCCGAGAGGGATATCGCTTTACGGGCTGGTACCGCACGGCTGAATTGGCGGGAAGCCTGACGATGACCTTCCCTGAGCAGTACGGCGATCTGACGGTATACGCAGGCTGGGAGCCGATCGCCTATACCGTTGCGTACGAGCTGGATGGCGGCGTCAATCACAGCGACAATCCGACCCTCATTACGATAGAGGACGGCGTTGTTACGTTGGAAAGTCCGCTTAAAAGAGGGTATGTCTTTATGGGCTGGTATGCAGATGAAATGGCGGTAGAGCAGATCTCTTCCGGAGCGGATATCACCCTTCGGGCCGTATGGAAGGCAAAGCCCGGTGATATCAACGGGGACGATAAGGTCTCGATTTTTGACGTCGTATATCTGCTGCAAGCGATCAACGGAACGGCAACACCTACAGAGGATCGGGTGCTGGATCTGGATAAGGATGAGGCGGTCACAACTGCAGATGCAATGATGCTGATGCGGTATATCGACGGAGTCATTACCGTTTTGGAGGAATAAGCAATGAAAAAGATCGTGTTAGTTTCTTTAATTGTCGTCTTGATCGTAACAATTTGCGTTCCTGCATACGGTGCGATCAGTCAGTTTTTATATCGTGAAGAACGAGTAACAGAAGCAGAGCCTATTTACATCCTTTCTATCGGAAACAGCTATTCGGTAGATGCGCATACCTATTTGTCTAAGATCGCCAAAGCCTCGGGGGCAGAGCTTGTGTTGGGAAATGCTTATATCGGCGGATGTACCTTCCGCAAGCATCTTGCGAACTATAACAGCGGTGCAACGACCTATACTTATTACGAAAATGCCACGAAGACCCTTTCAAGCACCGATCTTGCCACCATCATTAACCGGTATGAGTGGGATTATATCACCTTCCAGCTGGGCACAGAGGGTCTTTCTTACCATCTGCCCAATACCCCCTATCTGAATCAGCTCATGAATATTGTGAACGAGCTGCAGCCGCAAGCAGAGCTTGTTTATAATTTGAGCTGGGTAGACGGAAGTAATTCCACCCGTTCCATCTTCAGCAAGGAGTTCGGCAAGGATCGCGATGCTTATTGGACGTTTTTAGTGGATCGGGCAAAAGAAGCCTATAACGAGCTGGGGATCCGTTATATTACCCCCGGCGGTCTGGCCTATCAATATGCTTACGAGACCTTTGGCGATGACCTTCATCGGGACGGCTATCATATGAGCGTGATGGGGCGTTATCTGCAGGCTTGCGTGTGGTTTGAGTTTTTTACCGGTCTTTCGGTATCGGAGGATTATCTTCCCACAACAAGTGATACGGATAAGTATGGAGCAGAGCCTACTGCGGAGCAGTGTGCTGTACTGCGGGAGTACGCCCATAGAGCTGTAGAAACGTTGAAAGAAGAGGGGGGCTTAACGCCGTCGCTTTTAGTCCCCGCATGGAGTGTGGACGGACTTCAGATCGTGGGTGAGGTGAAAACCTCTTATAAGGTCGGCGAAACCTTTGACTATACTACATTTGAGGTGCAAAGCACCGTTGGTGAAACGGTAAAGACGGTTACGGATTTTACCATCAGCATTACAAGACCGTTGCAAAAAGAGGATCGATCTATCGTTGTGTCGTACGATGGTCTTTCCATTGAAATCCCCTTACAGGTCAAATAAATAAGAGGCTGTAAAAAACATGCGTTTTTTACAGCCTCTTTATTTCGGAATATCCAAATCGGTTTCTTTTTTCAAAAGGCGGGTGATGACGTGCTCGGCCAATTTCATTCCCGCAATGGCGGGAACGTACGAGATGGAGCCCACCGTGCGTTTGCCGCCGTCCTCAATGGGAAAGGCGGGGGTAACGGGGGAATCGGCGTATAAGCACCGCACCTTGCGAAAGCGGGCGTTCTTCAGCATAAGCCGCATCTTTTTCGCCAGGGGACAGCCTGTGGTGCGGTCAAAATTGGCAGTCTTCAGCCCCTCGGAGGAAAGGCGGTTTCCGGTTCCCATGCACATCACAAGGGGGATGCCCCGCTCCCGGCAGTACTCTGCCAACAACAGCTTGGCAGGGGCATCGTCGATGCAGTCCACAACGAAATCAAGATGAACGGGCAACAGTTGTGCAATGGTTTCTTCGTTGATCCAAGCGGTATGTCCGTGGAAGCAAAGGTCCTGATTGATCGTCAGCATTCTCTCCTCTGCCGCCTTGGTTTTTTCCATGCCGATTGTAGAGGTAAGGGCTAAAAGCTGGCGATTGAGGTTTGTGACCGAGAGGGTATCGCCGTCAATGGCGGTGATGGTACCGATTCCCGCTCGTACCAATCCTTCCAAAGCCGCGCCGCCCACGCCGCCGAGACCCACAACGGCAATATGCGCTTTTTGCAAAAGCTCAAGTCCTGTCACTCCGACCAGGGCCTCAGTACGTAAAAATCGTTGCATAAAATGATCTCCTATATAAAAGAAACATAAAAAGACGGGG
The DNA here is from genome assembly GCA_964383835.1 of uncultured Eubacteriales bacterium. Classification (GTDB taxonomy): domain Bacteria; phylum Bacillota; class Clostridia; order Oscillospirales; family QAKW01; genus QAKW01. The sequence continues at coordinate 7,068 of CAYLIT010000028.1, read as the reverse complement.
CATTGTTTTTTCGAGGAAAGTTCCTCGAAAAAACAATGCCCCGCGAATGCCGTGACCTGCACACAGTTGATCCCTGACTTCGTCAGGTGGGTAGTAGCCGGGTTGGCTTCACAGGCTTCCGACGTTGAGTAAAAAACTCAGGGCCGGCATGCTCACAGCGCCCGAACGCATTCCCGTTTAAGAATTGTAGGCTCAAAGTAGTGCAAACCACGCACACCGCAGGGTTAAAAAGGCATATTTCCGCCCACTCGGCGTTGAAATGCTCGCCAATACTTGTGTATGGGCTCCGCTTTCGCCTTGATTGGACGAAAATCTGCACTTTTTATGGCATATTTCCGCCCACTCGGCGTTTTAATTATTTCTCTTCTTCGATGTCGTATTCCTCGCCCAGGGCCTCTTCAAAGGCGGGGAGGACCTTGGCCAATTCGTCGTTATCAATGGTGACCAACAGCTCCTCGCCGTTATCGTCCTCGATGGCCTTGAGCACCACCAGCTGGCCGTCGCTTTCCAGTTGGGCCCGGGGATCGTCGAACTGCTCGATCAGACCTACGTAGGTCATGCCGTCCACCTCGATCTTGCCCAGCACCTCAAATTCCAGCTCGCGGCCGTCCTCATCGGTCAGCACGATAAAATCATTTCCGTATTCGCTTGCCATGTTATTCTCTCCTCATAGTATCGTTTTATGTATTTTAACACAGAATTTTCAAAAAATCAATCCGGGAAAAAACAGGTAAAGGTAGAGCCTTCGCCGAAGGTGCTTTCCACCTCCACCGTACCGCCCATGCCGGTGACGATGGAATGGACGATGGAAAGCCCCAGACCCGTGCCGCCGGTGGCCCGGGAGCGGGCCTTATCCACCCGATAAAATTTATCAAAAATGTGGGGCAGATGCTGGCGTTCGATGCCGATGCCCTCATCCTCCACTGCAAACAGCACGCCGCCCTCGGTCTCCCGGATAGAGGCGGTGATCCTGCCGCCGGGGTTGGAATACTTGATGCTGTTGCTCAAAAGGTTGATCATCACTCGCCTGAGCTGATCCGGCTCGCAGAGCAGGGTGCGCTCCTCGGGAGCCTCGATCAGACAAGTAAGCTCCTTCTTTTCCAGCTCCAACTGCATGGCCTCGACGATTTCTTTGAGTGCATCCACCAGGTCCAAAGGCTCCTTGGCGCTGGGGGGAGCGTTTTCGGATTTGCTCAGCTCCAAAAGCTGGTTGACCGTGGCGTTCATCTGGTCGGCCGAGCGTTCCACCGTCTTTAAAAAGCGGGTACGGGTGGCGGTGTCCAGATCATCATTCTCCAAGATCGTTTCGCTGTAGCTTTTGATGACCGTCAAGGGGGTTTTCAGCTCATGGGAGACGTCCGCCACGAACTGCTTGCGCTCGTTTTCCAGCCGCTCAGCCTCGGTGATATCGTCCAAGAGAAAGATGGTGCCCTCGGTACCGTCCGCCAGCAGGAACAGGCTACGGTAGACATAGTAGTACCGATCACCCAGCATGGTTAAAAAGCGGCTCTCCTGCCGGTGCTGCTGCAAAAAGTGATATTGCAGGGGCGGCTGATCAAACAGCCGCTTGAAGGCTTCGTTGCTATGGACGATGATGCCGTTGGCGTTGACGGCAAACACCGGCTTGGGGATGTTCCGCAAAAGATCCTCCAGCATCTGAATGTTTCTGGTGATGCGGATGCCCATTTCGTTGAACACCCGGGTCAGCTCACCCACCTCGTCCCGGGCGTTGGAGGGCAGCTGCTTGAATTCGCCCATGCGGTGCATGGCCCCGGCGCTTTCGGTCAGCCGCTGAATGGGGATCAGAAACCGCCGGGCGAACACAAAGCTCAACAGCACCGCCAGCCCGATGCCGATCAGCAGAGCCTGGGTGAACAGCAGAATGTAGTTGCGCATGGAGGCCCCAAGCTCGGTGCGGTAGTCCACGATGTAAAGGGTGTGGTGAGAGGCTCGCAGGGTCCAGGCAAAATCCAGGGTCTTGCCAAAGGGGCCGATCTCTCGGTTGGTTCCGCCGTCCAGCACGCCTCGCAGGTTGGCGGTCTTTTTGATGGAGCCGCCGTTGATACTGCTGTACACCACCACCTCCCCTCGCAGAATGTAATAGGCGCGGTCGGTGATAAGGGGATTCAGGCTATCCTGTTGGGGTAAAAAATCGATCAGGTCGGGGATGTTGCCGATGTTGACCTGGGAATATTCGATCTGCGTCTGCAGCTCGGCCATTTCGTCGTAAAAACGGCGGTTATAGTCCGCTGAAATGTTGGTGAACAGCATCACGCCGACGAATACCACGATCAGCAGGATCAACAGTAGCATCATCGCCATCAGGCGGTAGCGAAGATGCTTTTTCATCGGCCGTCACCTGCTGTGTAGCCGTGCCCTCTGCGGCTTAGGATGTAGCGGGGCTTGGAGGGATCCTCCTCGATCTTTTCCCGCAATCTGCGGATGGCCACGTCCACCGTGCGGTCCTCCGGCGAGAGGGGATCGTAGCCCCAGATGGCTCGCAAAAGCTCCTCCCGGCTGTAGCAACGGTTGGGGTTTTTGAAAAACAGCGCCATCAGCTGGAATTCCTTTTTGGTGAGGGCGAGGGGCTTGCCGTCCCTCAAAAAGACGCCCCGCTCCTCGTCCAGGGTGTAGTCCCCCCAGGTGAGGGGCTTTTCATCGCCGCCCTTGCCCTCATAACGGGAAAGATGCACCTTCACCCGCAGGATCAGCTCCTTGACCGAAAAAGGCTTGCAGATATAATCGTCGGCCCGGCGGGTCAACCCCTCCAGGCGGTCCTCCTCGGAGGTCTTGGCGCTCATGATCAGCACCGGCACGTCCGACCGGGCCCGGATGGAATCCAATACCTCCAGACCCCCTAACTTAGGGATCATGATGTCCAAAAGCACCAGGTCCACGGTATGAGCGGCAAAGCAAAGCAAAGCCTCCTCGCCGTTGGTGGCGGTGAAGACCGTATAGCCTTCCTTTTCCAGATTGAATGCCACGATATCCAGGATGCTCAGGTCATCTTCGATGATCAGGATCTTTTTCACGGAGCGCACCTCCCTTTTTCATAATTATAACATAATATGGCAGACTTGCCAAGGGGCAAATCTTGTGGTAGAATAGATTTAACAATTTTAAGGAAGATGGTTATGGCCGAAAAGATCTTAATTATAGAAGACGAATTGCATATTGCCCGTATGATCCGGCTGGAGCTGGAGCGGGAGGGCTACCTTTGCGAATGCGCCCACGACGGTGAGGCGGGGCTTTCCATGGCCTTGAGCGGCGGCTACGATCTGGTGGTGCTGGATATCATGCTCCCCAAGTTAGACGGTTTTGCCGTGCTGGAGCGTCTGCGCCGTCAGTCGCAGGTGGCGGTGATCATGCTCACCGCCCGGGGCGAGGTGGAGGACCGGGTCCAGGGCCTGGACCTGGGGGCGGACGATTATATGGTCAAGCCCTTTTCCATGCAGGAGCTGGCCGCCCGGGTGCGGACTGCTTTACGCCATCGCAAGCCTTCCGGCAGTGAGACTGCCCTTTCGGCAGGCCGCCTGCGGGCCGACCGCCTGGCGTTCCGAGCCTTTTTCGGCGAGGAGGAACTGACCCTCACCCGCAAAGAATTTGAATTGCTGATCTATTTTATGGAGCACCCCGGCACCGTCTGCTCCCGGGAGCAGATTCTCAGGGAGGTTTGGGGCTACGATTATATGGGCGATACCAACCTGATCGACGTGTACATCCGCTACCTGCGCAGTAAGATCGACGATCGGTTCGGGGTACATTATTTCCGCACCGTGCGGGGGATGGGCTACGCCTTTGGTGCCGCCGATGAATAAACAGGAGCTCAAGGCGGGCTATAAGCGCCGCAAAAAGGAACTGAAGCTGGACTTCAAGGGCGGCAAGACCCAGCGCAAATACGCCCATAAGATTCGCCGTGCGGATCTGAAATACCAAATGAAAAACACCCGCGGGGAAGAAAAAAAGGCGCTGAAAAAGGCCCTGCGCGCCGAAAAGCGGGAGTTTAAAAAAGAGGCCTATCTGCAAAAGGCCATCTACCTGGAAAAACGGGATATTTTAAAAAAGAAGCTCAGAGAGGATCTGGGCAGTGTCACCCGTATCGTTACCGACCATGCGCCGGACTCGCTGGTGGGCAGCCTGACTTTGAGCTATGTGCTGATCTTTTTGGTGTTTGCTCTGTTGCAGACGGTTTTTGTCACCGGTGCCGCTTACTATACGGTGGACCGCCGTGTGGGCGACGAGGTACTGACCCTGGCCAGCACCATGGAGGCCGGCGGCCTGCGGCAGGAGATCGCCGAGCGGCTGGCCGCCGAGGATGCGGTCAATATCGCTCTTTATCAAGAGGACGGCACGCCGGTCTATTCCTGCGGCCTTTCGGACCTGGCAGGCTCCCTGCCCTATAATCAGACCTGGGAGGCGCCCTTTACCTACCGCTACCAGACCGAGACCCTGCGGATCTATTCCAAAAAGGTCACCACCCCCGAGGGGGTCTATTATCTTAATCTGGCCAAGAGCATGAACGCCGAAAACGCCATGCTCTCGCTGATCGTCAATCTGATGCTGATCTCCATTGCGCTGGTGCTGTGTATCAGCTATTTCGTGGGCTACCGTACCGCCCGTAAGCAGCTGCGCCCCATCGGGGTGCTGGGCCGCGCCATGGAAGAGATGTCCGCCGCCCGCCTTTCCGACCGTCTGGAGACCGACCACATCCGCACCGAGCTGGTGGAGGTGGTGGACTCCTATAATCATATGCTGGATAAGATCGAGGATGCCTACGAGCGGCAAAAGCAGTTCGTTTCGGATGCTTCCCACGAACTTCGCACCCCGCTGGCGGTGATCCACGGCTATGCGGATATCCTTTCCCGCTGGGGGGGCGAGGACCCCGCCGTGCGGCAGGAGGCGGTGGAGGCGATCCTCGCCCAATCCACCAATATGCAGGAGCTGTTGGAGCGCCTGCTGTATATCGCCCGCAGTGAAAACGGGCGCTTCAAGGCCCAGCCGGAGCAGACGGATCTTGTGCCCCTTGCGGCAGACCTTCTGCAGGATTTCCGCATGATGCACCCCGACCGCACCTTCACCCTGGCGGGGAACGGCACCGCCTGGTGCGATCCCGGTATGGTGCGGCAGATCCTCACCATTCTCTTGGATAACAGCGTGAAATTCACCGCCGAGGGCGGCCAGATCACCCTTGCCGTCGCAGGCAACTCCCTCAGCGTCACCGATAACGGCGTGGGGATGGCGCCGGAGGTCTCGGACCATATTTTTGAGCGGTTTTTTAAAGGGGACAGCTCTCACAACGACAAGGGCTACGGCCTGGGGCTCCCCATCGCCAAGCTGATGTGCGAACAGCAGGGCGGCACCATCACCGTCACTTCTCAACCTGAAAAGGGTAGTACTTTTACCGTCAAATTACAAAAAAATGCGGAAACTTAGGCGTTGTATCCATAAGGACACAACGCCTATTTGTTTTCTCAAAGCTAAGTTGTATTGTGAATTTAAGTTTATTGTGCTATAATTATAAAAACATCTTTTTCGGAGGGAAAATATGGGACTCTTTGACTTTTTCAAGAAACAGAAAAAGAACAATCAGTGAATATAACAAATAAAGCTGTTAATCAACAATCATCACCTGTGGTGCAACACGTTCCTGCAAAAATAGGAGAAGTTAAAACGAAAACCGTTTCAACAACAATTTCCAATATTAAAAAAGCAAAAAACAAATTTATTGCAATTGATTTTGAGACAACCGGACTTAGTCCTTACTCTGATAGAATAATCGAGGTTGGCGCAGTAATCTTTGAAAATGGAACTATTGTCAATAGGTTTGAAAGTTTGATTAATCCAGGTATGTCGATACCTGCGGCAGCGCAACGTATCAATCATATTTCAAATGATATGGTAAAAGACGCACCTAATGAAGCAGTAACAATAAAAAAATTGGTTAAATTTATTGGTGATGCAATAAGTGGAAATACTTTTTTGTGTGCTCATAATGCTAATTTTGACTTCGGCTTTTTAACGAAAGCACTTGAGCGAAACGGATATGATGCAACCCTTTTTTTCATAGACACATTGTGCTTATCCCGAAAAGCTTTTTATTTTGATAACTACAAACAAGAAACGATTGCTAATCATTTCGGCATTATCAATTCAGGATCACATAGAGCAGTTAACGATGCTGAGACTTGCGGATTAATAATGGTAAATCTTTGCGATTTAATTATTGAAATACTACAGCGCAAAGAAGCTAATGAAGCTCGAGCAAAGGAAATAGCACAACTGACAGACGAACAAAAAGAATGGTGTGCATATATTCAAGACCGGTTAATCAAAAATGGCTTTGATACTGAATTTTTGGCCTTTAGGGGCCAATCCTCTAATTATGTTTCATGCGAATGCATTTATAACTTTTTGAAAATAAAGTTTGGTAAAAGTAAAAAATATATTATTGCTAAAAAGGTAAATTTAGAAAATCAGATTACACAACAGAGCCTTGTACATCCTCGGAGGGTGGAGAAGAATATCTACGTGTTATTTTCGACGAACCTTTTGAAATGGAATCTTTTGTCGCTTATATATGCGATGAATATAAAAGAAAATGTACTAGCATAAATAGAGATATTAGAGACGGTATACTTACTCAAAAAACATTGAAATGTATACTCGATTCACAACGAAAATCAGTAATGAAGAAATTGAAGCATTGCTTTCTTCTGCAAAAACAAGAATAGAATCTGAAAAGGCTGAAAAGGCGCGAATAGAACTTAAAAAAGAAAGAATTCAGGAAGAAAAGCAACTTAAGAAGGCTCAAAAGGAATTAGAAAAATAAAAAAAGCTTCAGAAGTAAAAGCACTGAGAACTCGTGCTATTATTCAATTGAATGATGATGGCACGGTCATTAGTGAATACATTTCTATATCAGAAGCCGTGGCTAAAACGGGTATAAACTCTAAAAGCATTAGAGATGCTGCAAATGGCGTTCAAAAACACGCCGTTCTTTTTCAGCCATAGGAAACCGTCCTTTCCTTTGAATTTATTATATTATACAACTTTTAAAGCCAAAATGAA
>CAYLIT010000027.1:0-13410 GCA_964383835.1 uncultured Eubacteriales bacterium | reverse complement strand
AAACGAGACCCCAATCTCTTGGAGTCTCGTTTCTTATTAACTTAATGACATTGCGCGATGGCGGAGTTATTTTTTTATTACTTTCTACCGGTGGAGCCGAAGCCACCGGCGGCGCGGGCGGTGTCGGTGAGGGAGTCGGCCTCCAGGAAGGTGGCCTGGGGGGCGGGCAGCAGCACCAGCTGGGCGATGCGCTCGCCTTTTTCGACGGTCTGTGCGGTGGCGCTCTGGTTATAGAGGGCAACCATCACCTCGCCGCGGTAGTCGGCGTCGATGACACCCACCTTATTGGCGGGAGCCAGCCCACGCTTGGTGGCCAGGCCGCTACGGGCGAAGATGAAGCCGCCGTAGCCTTGGGGGAGCTCCATCGCCAGGCCGGTGTGGACGAGGGCCGTCTCGCCGGGGGCAAGGGTCACCGTTTCAATACTGCAGAGGTCTGCCCCTGCCGCATCGGCAGAGCCGTAGGTGGGCAGGACGGCGTCGGGGGAGAGCTTGTGAATTTTGACTGTTGATTTTTGGTTCATAAAATTACACCTTTTTGAAAGAATAGATCATAAGATCGGAGGAGATCTGCCGCAAGGCGGAGCTCTTCGTTTTTTTATTCTTTTTTATTTCTTATTTATTATTTAATTAAGTATTTCTCGCTATAGGCTACCACACCGTCTGCTATCGCGTTGGCGATGGCTTGGGTGTTATTGATGATCCACCGGGCCGTATCAGCCTTATCGTGAAATTCCACCTCAATAAAGGCCATGGGCATGGTGGGGTTCATCACCTCTTTAAAGGGAGCGCCGTCCGGCAGGAGGGAGAGGTAATCCTCCTTATGGCGGTTGGTGCTGTAGGCGGTGCCGGTGAGGGCGGCCAGGCGGTCGAAGATCTCCCGGGAGAATTCCTTACAGCCTTCGATGCTGCCGTTATAAAAGACGAAGGTACCGGTATTGCCGCCGGAGTTGGAATGGATGGGGATATAGAGGTCGGCACCCATGTTGGCGGCCTCGGTCGGGCGGTCGTTGATGCTGGAGCTGCGGTCGGCCAGGTACACCCGGTAGCCCTTTTGCAAGAGAATGGTCTTGAGGGCCTCGCCCACCCGGTACATTTGATCGCCCTCGTTGGTATTGCCTGCGGCGTAGGAGTTGGAGAACTGGTTGGAGGGGGAGAGGTACACCAGGGGCATGGTATTCAGCTCCGGCTCCGGGTCGGGCTCCGCTTCTTCGGGGATGGCGGGAGCCTCCCATTGATAGTCCTTTAAGAACAGCCGATGGAAGATGGCGGCGCACTCCGCGCGGGTGATGGAGGCGTGGGGGAGCACCTTATTCTGCTCGTTGCCGAAGATGATGGTTCCCAACGCCAGCGCCATGGCGGAGCGGGCGTAATCGGAGGTCAGCCGGATGTCAACGGGATCGAGGCCGCTCTCCTTGATGGTCTGGTTGATGTTGACGCTCTTTAGCTGGGCGTCGGTGTAGCGGATGCGCATCAGCATCAGCACTGCGTCCTGGCGGGTGATGGGGGCGGTGGGGTTGCATCTCCCCTCCTCCATGCCTCTGAGGATCCCCGCCTTGCGGCAGGCTTCCACCGCTTCGTAGTACCAATCGGTGGGCTGAACGTCCACGAAGGGGGCGGCGGCATCTGCCTTTTCGCTCATGGCTTTAGGGTCGGTCTGCCACGCGCGGTAGATGATCTGCGCCATCTCCGCCCGGGTGATGGGGGTATCGGGGTTGAGGCGACGGGCTTCGTCTCCGGCGAAGTACCCCGCCTTCATGCAGGGGCCGAAATACTGATAGGACCAATGGCTCCGGGTCAGGTCGGTGACCGTCTCGATGGGCTGATCCGCCGACAGCACCACCACCGTGAACCGGGCGGAAAGGAAGCCGAATTGCACGGTGACCGTCTTGTTGCCGGGGGTGGACATATCCGGCCAGGTGCAGTAGTCCTGCAGGGGGTATTCCACCGGGGTGGGGTTGGAATAGACCAACGACCCGCCGGTATAGTCCGGCTCCTCGCCCACGGTGTAATAGACCTTTTCGGGGGCGGTGAGCTTTAAGGTGGCGTCCTCGGCCAGAGCCGCGAAGGGAAGCTGCAGCAGGAGGACGAAGATGATGATCGTTGCGAATAATTTTTTCATAAGCGTTCCTTTACATATGTATGGGTAGTGCGGAGGGTTTGATATGGAAGTCGCAGTGGGGGAGGCTTTGGATCTCGCCGTCCACGTTGACCCTGAGGGGTTCGCCGTTCAGGGGGCGCACCGTAACGGTCTCGGCCCGGCAATGAACCACCGTATCGGCAAAGCCGAGGATCCTGCCGCCCAAAAGACCCGGCAGATAGCGCAACACCATCCGCAGGCGGGGGCAGTTCTGAATGACGATCAGCTCTAATTCGCCGCTTTGAGGGTCGGCTTCGGGGCTGATGCGGATGCCGCCGCCGATGTACTGGCCGTTGGCCACCGAAAAGACTAAGCATTCGCCGCTAAAGACCACCTTGCCGTCGGCGGTGATCTCCATGGGGATGGCGCGCGCTTTAAAGACGGCGCAGAGTACGCCCCACAGGTAGGGTAACAGCCCACGGCAATGCTTTTTGGCCGACTCGGCGTAGTCCAGCACCGCCACGTCGAAGCCGGCGCCGCACTCGTTGGCGAAGAGGGCACCGTTCAGGGCGCCCACGTCGATCCGGCGGATCGGCGACGCCAGGACGTGCTCTAAGGCCTCCAGCGGCTCGGCAGGGACCAGCAGGCTCTTTAAAAGGTCGTTGCCGGTGCCTGCGGGGATCGCCGCAATGGGCATCCCGGTGCCCAGCACCCCTTGCAGAGCCTCTAAAAAGGTACCGTCGCCCCCCACCGTCAGCAGAAAGTCGCCGTCGGTGAAGCCCAGCGCCGCCTCACGGGCCAAGGCGGTGGCGTGACCCGGCGCTTCGGTTTGCAGGATGCGGTAGGCGAGCTTTTTTTGATCCAGCCGTTCTGCTACCGATCTTGCGACAGTCTTCGACCTGCCGTTTCCGGCGGTCGGGTTGATGACCAGCGTAATCATTGACGCATTTCCTCCAGGATCCCCTAAAATTTTCACTATTCTATTATTATAGCAAAAAGGGAAAGAGAATGCAACCGTTGTTCGGGAGTGTGCGGTGAATTTTTCATAAAATGGGTTCACAGAGCGAGGGGGACGGCTTCCTGACGGAGGGGATCTCGCAGTGGGGAGCGAAAATCCCTTGCTCTGCAATACGAAGGAGGTGTGAAGGTGATGAACTTTACAGAGCGGCTGGCCAAGGACGTGGCCCGTGCCGCAAGGATGACCCTGCCGGAGCTGGAGGAGGCCTTAGAAAACGCGGAAAACCGCACGGTGAGCCAGTTGACGGCCCTCTCTCTTGCCAAAAAGGCGGCGGAGGGCGGGATGGATGCGGTGAAGATGATCCGGGAGCTGACCCGCCTGGAGCCGGAGAAAAAGAGCGAGGATGCCCCGCCCCTGGTGGAGCTTCGTGTCCTGGCACCGGGGGAGCCTGTCGATGAGCCGTGAGCCCTACGTTCTGACGATGACCCCCTTGCAGTACCGTTTTCTTTCCGCCCCGGAGGACGAGGTGCTGTTCGGCGGGGCGGCAGGGGGCGGCAAAAGCTTCGGTCAGCTGGTGGACGCTCTGCGGTACGCCCTGACCTATCCCGGCTCCCGTCAGCTTCTTCTGCGGCGGACCCTGCCGGAGCTGGAGAATTCCCTGGTACGGATGGCGCTGGGGCTGTACCCCGGCAGTCTGTACCACTACGTTTCCTCCCGCCACACGGGGGTGTTTGCCAACGGCTCGGTGCTGGATTTCGGCTACTGCGACGGCGAACGGGACGTCTACCGCTATCAATCGGCGGAGTACGACGTCATCCGCTTCGACGAGCTGACCCACTTTACCGAGGGGACGTACCTTTACTTAACGTCGCGGCTGCGGGGTGCGACCCCCTACCCGCGGCAGATCAAAAGCACCACCAACCCCGGCGGCATCGGCCACGATTGGGTCAAGCGGCGGTTCATCGACCCCGCGCCCCCCGAAACGACGGTGGAGGATCCCTTGGGGACCCGGCGGTTCATTCCTGCCCGGGTGCAGGACAATCCCTTTCTGATGGAGGCGGACCCCCGCTATCTGCAACGATTGCAGCGCTTACCGGAGCAAGAGCGGCGAGCCCTCCTGGAGGGGGATTGGGATCTGTGCGAGGGGCGGTTTTTCAGCCGCTGGAGCAGGGAGGTGCACGTCTGCGAGCCCTTCCCGGTGCCGAACCATTGGCGCAGGTACTGCGCTCTGGACTACGGCCTGGATATGCTGGCGGGGCTCGCCGTCGCCGAGGACGAGCAGGGGTTCTTTTACGTCATCGGGGAGGTCTGCCGATCGGGGCTGATCGTCTCCGAGGCGGCACGGGCGTTGAAGTCCATCGCCCCCAAGGGGCCGTACTTTGCACCTCCCGACCTGTGGAGCCGTCAAAAGGACACCGGCCGTTCCATCGCCGACCTCTTTCGTGAAAACGGGGTGGTTTTGAACCGGGTCAGTCCTGCCCGCCAGGCAGGCTGGGCCATCCTGCAGGAGTGGCTGCTGCCCCGCCCCGATCGGGATGGGGCGTTACGTCCCGGGCTTCGGATCTTCTCCACCTGCCGGGAGCTGATCCGTTGCCTGCCCTCTCTGGAATGGGATCCCCACGTGCCGGGGGATTGCCGCACCGAGCCCCACGAGCTGACCCACGCACCCGACGCCTTACGCTATTTCGCCATGGGGCACCCCGGCACCACCCTGCGGCGACCCTCTCATCATCCCAACACCTTGGGAAATTACGGAAAGGAACAGATCATATGACCATTTTGTATCTGGCGATCCCGGTTCTTTGGACGGCTCTTTCGGTGGCGGCCTACCGCCTGGGGCTGGCCGACGGTCTTTCTGCCGCCAAGCGGGGCAGGCTGGCCGGGGGACGGGACAAGCCTAAAACGGATCTTTTGACCAGGATCGACGCCTACGACGGCAGAAAGGAGCGCCATGAATAACAGCTGTGAGCAGATCTGGCGGGAGTATCGGGAGGGCACCGCCCTTATGACCCGGGACGGGTTTTACGACCGCAGTGAGGAGTGCCGCTCCTTCTACGCCGGCGACCAATGGCGGTACCTGCCCACCGATGGGGAGCGCCTGCCGGTCTATAACATCATCGACCCCATCGTCAAGTACAAAACGGCGGTGGTGGCTCAGAACAGCCTCACCGTCAACTACAGCTTCGATACCGCCGATCAGCCCGCCCTTTCGGAGCTGAGCCGCCGGGCCGCCGAGCTTCTCAACCGCAACGCCCGCCTCCTTTGGGAGCAAAATCAGATGGATCAGCGGTGCTGGGAGGCGGTGGAGGACGGCTGTGTCAACGGCGCCGCCTACCTTTATTTCTATATGCAGGGCGGCAGGCTGAAAAGCGAGCTGTTGGACGGCGAAAATCTCCTCTTCGGCGACGAGCAGGAGCCGGATTTAGAGGCTCAGCCCTATATCCTCGTCGTCCGCAGACGGTCGGTGGATGCGGTCAGGGCGGAGGCCTTGGCCAACGGCCTGCCCCGGGAGGAGGTGGATCGCATCACTCCCGATCGGGAGCTGGGCGGCCCTCTGGATACCACCCTGGAGAACGGCCTGGAGGAGCACCGCAAGTGCATCTCCATTCTGAAGTTCTATAAGAAGGACGGCAACGTCTGCTACGTCCAGGCTACTCAGCAGTGCGTTTACCACCCCGAGACGGTGCTGGAGGGAGTCCGCCGTTACCCCATCGCGCCCTTCATCTGGGCCCGTCGCAAGGGCTCCTGTCGGGGACGCGGGGCGGTGGAGAGCCTCATCCCCAACCAGATCGCCATCAATAAGAACCTGGCTCGGATGGATATCGCCATCAAGCGGTTTGCCTACCCCAAGCTGGTGTATAACGCACCCCGTATCCAGAACGTGGAGGATATCGAAAAGATCGGTGCCTCCATTGCGGTGGACGACCCCAACGTCTCCATCGGCGAGCTGATCTCCTACGTTCAACCGGCGGGCATCAACGGTATGGCCTATAGCTTTATGAACGGCATGATCACCACCACCCGGGAGCTGTGCGGTGCGGGCGATGCGGTGACCGGCCAGATCAACCCCGAGCAGGCCAGCGGCGCCGCCATCTTAGCGGTGCGCGAGGCGGCCACCCTCAATCTGAACTTTGCGGTGGCACAGCTCTCCCGCTTCGTGGAGGACGTGGCGCTGATCTGGTACGATCTTCTGCGCGCCTATAACCCCAACGGCCTTACCGTGGAGGGAACCCTTATTCCCGGCCGCCTGCTGGCGGCGTTGGAGCCGAGAGTCCGCGTGGAGCTTTCGCCCTCCAACCCCTATTCCAAGCTTGCCCAGGAGCAGAGCCTCAGCAATCTGCTTACCGGCGGGTATATCACCTTCGACGAGTACGTGGAGGCGTTGGACGACGACGCAAACGCGCCCAAGGAGAAGCTGAGGAATATACTCAAAAACCGTCTGCTTGAGGGTGCGTCTTTGGTACGGGACGAAATAATAAATAAAAAAGAATAATGAATAAAAAATGAAGAGCTCCGCATTGCGGTGCGGAGCTCCACCGAGCTTATTATTTTATCGTACGTTTATTCGCAGGGTAAGAGCGTAAAAATACCGTTTCGCACCAATAGCGTAAAAATGGAGAAAGGATCACTCATGAGTGAAGCAGTAGCAATGGCAGAGGTTTCTGCCGAGGAAGCCGTCGCAGAAAACACGGCGCAAGAGTCTGCGGCAGAGGAAGCAAGGGGCGGGGAGGAGATGCCCCGCGAGGAGCGCGCCAAGCAGGCGGCACGGCGCCGTGCCGCCGAGCAGCGCGCCGAGGCGCTGAAGAACAGCTCCCGGGAACAGCGCTTACGGGAGCAGGTACTGCAGCATCCGCTGGTACGGGAGGCCATGGGTCTGCTGGAGGCCACCCGCTTCCGCCAGGATCTGGATCGTGTGCGGGTGGAGTATCCGGAGCTGACCGCAGAAAGCCCCGAACAGGTGGGGGAGATCTATTGCCGACTGATGGCAAGCGGTACGGTGGATCCGGTGGTGGCCTACGAGGCTCAGCTGGCCGCTGATCGCAGGCGGGAGCCTGCCCTCGGCGACATGGTCAGCGCTAAGGCGGCAGGAGGAGCCAACCTCTATTATTCCTCCCGGGAGCTGGATCGCCTGAGCCAAAAGGATCTGGAGGATCCGAACGTTTTCCGCAAGGCGTTGTCCTCCCTGGCCAAGCTGCGGTAAGGGGAGAGAATAAAGAAAAAAGAATAAAGAAAAAAGAATAAAGAAAAAAGAATAAAAAAGGAAGAGCTCCGCGCCGCGGCGCGGAGCTCCACCGAATTTATTATTTATTATTTATTATTTCTTATTTTAGAAAAGGAGTGTTTTTATGTCTTTTGCAAATTTTAAGCCGGTGATCTGGAGCCGTTTTATCCAGACCGAGCTGGAGAAGAAGTGCAAGCTGGTGGACGATTGTAACCGTCAGTTTGAGGGTGAGGCCCGTCTGGGCAGTCGTGTGAAGATCTTAGGAGCCGCCGCTCCCGACGTCTTTGATTACGACGCCGCGGTGGGCATGAGCGATCCCCAGACCGTAGACGGCACCAGCGTATTCCTGGACGTGGATCAGGCCAAGGCCTTCAACTTTATGGTGGACGATCTGGATCGTCTGCAGTCCACCCCCGAGCTGATGCCGGTGATGCTGGAGGAGGCAGGCCGCAAGATGGCCGCCGCCCGCGACGGCTTTGTGGCGTCGCTGGCGAAGGAGGCCACCCAGTCTACCGAGTCCACTGCGGTGACCACCCCCGCCCAGGCCAAGGCTCTCATCGATCAGGCTCTGCTGACCCTCAGAGAGAACGACGTGGACGTGGCGGACAACGTTTCTATCACCGTCTCGCCCTTCTTCTACCAGCTGTTCCGCGACGCCCTCACCGAGCTGAAGACCAACAACGACGAGCTCATCGCCAAGGGCGTGGTGGGGATGTACGATTGCGCCCGCGTGGTGCTTTCCAACAACCTCTACAACGACGGCACCGACGATTACATGATGGTGCGTACCAACAAGGCCATCGCCTTTGCCTCTGCCATCGACGAGACCGAGGCCTATCGTCCCGAGAAGTATTTCTCCGACGCCATCAAGGGTCTCAACGTCTACGGCGGCAAGCTGGTTCGTCCCAAGGAACTCGTTGTCATCAAGGCACATAAATAAGAATAGGAGTGTAACGAATTATGGCAATTTTTTCGATTCCCGTTATGAAGCTCAAGCCCGGTCAGTCCATGGATCTGGATTTCAACACCAGCTATCTGACCGGTAACACCAGATTTTCGGTGGAGGGGGGCGACAACGGCGTCCTGCTGCACCTGATTGCGTCTGAGGAATGTACCGTCACCGTTCATGGGGGCGAGGGCCCCCTGGCAGGCGGCGACCTGATCATCCCTCTGGACGTCAACTACACCAAGGTGATCTGGCTGGAGACCGGTCGCTATGCCGACCGTGACGGTGTCATCAGCCTCTCCTGCGACAGCGAGGAGACCGAGGGCTACGTCATCCAGCTCGTCTGATAGGAGGCGCACGGCATGACCATTCAATCAGTTTTGAAGCGCGCCGCCCTGCTGTTGGGTACCGCAGAGGGTGCGCCGGAGGGAATGCCGTCCCGTGAGCGGCTGCTGGCGGCGCTGGACAGCGCCCTGGGGGAGCTTTCCCGAAGCTTCCCCCTGCAGGCCCGCAGTCGGGTCACCGTAGAAAACGGCGTGGGGGAGCTGCCTGCAACGGCGCTGGTCCCCCGCGCCCTTTACGGGAGCGCGGGGCGGGTCCCCTTCACCGTGGAGGAGCGCGATCTTTGCGCCGAGGACGGCAGTTATACCCTGGTCTATTACCGGGTGCCGCCGGTGGCCTCCCAGCTGGAGGAGACGGCTCAGCTACCCTACCCCGAGGATCTGCAGCTGGCCCTGCCCTTTTACGTGGCGGCGCTGACGGTGATGGCAGAGGATCCGGTGCTGTACGGCCGTCTGATGGAGCAATACAACACCAAGGTGGCCACCGCCTTGGGGTATCGCCCGGCGGCGGAGGTGGAAGGCGGGGGTAGCTTATGAGTTATCCCATCCACAAGACGCCGGGCAGCTCTGCCGCCAGGACGGTACGGACCGAGAGCGAGCTCTGGGGGCTGGATCTGGCGGCAGGGGAGCCGGGCCGCTCCCTGGCTCTGGCCTACGATACCGAAAATCTGCTGTGGGAGGGGGACGCGCTGACCGTTCGGCCCGGCTACCGCCCGGCGGCGTCCCTTGCGGGGGCGATCCACGGCATTTATCACTACGGCGGGGAGCTGGTGGTTCACGCAGGAACCTCCCTCTATCGCGTGACGGAGGGGGAGGCTCCCGTTTTGGTGCCGGATACCGGCCTTTCGCTGGCGGACGCCCCCTCGGTGGGGGTGGTACGGCGCCAGCAGGTGGTTCGCAGGCGGTGCGTCGAGCCCTCCATCCGCCACTGGAGCCGTGAGCAGAAGGAGCAGGACTTTTTGTTCCTCAACGACGGCGCAAACTACTTCTTTTACGACGGCGAGGCCCTGCGCCCGGTGGCGGACTCCTACTGGAAGGGGAACCTTTACACCCTGTACGACCGGGGCGTCCGGCCGGATTTCTACGCCACCATCCCCTTTGGGGAGGTGGGTAAAAAGGCGCTGAACGGGGTGGGGGACGTGGATCCGCGCGGGGACAATCGTCTCTCTCAGTTCCGCACCGAAAGCTTTTACCTGGACGAGGGCGAGAAGATCTCTGAGCTGCATCTCAACTGCCTGATGCGGTACTTCAACACCAAAATTCCGGTGGAGCTTCAGATCAGGGATACGGAGGGGGTGTGGCGGTGCCTGGTGAGCGAGACCATCACCCACATGGACGCCCGCGTTTCCTCGCTGGTGCGGCTGGAGATCCCCTCCCTGCACGGAATGATGAGCTTCAACTACGACGAAGACGACGAGACCATCGTGTCGTCGCTGGAGACCGGCGTTTGCAACTTAGCCTTCGACGGCTCCGATAACATCCGGGTGACCTATCCCATTCTGCAGGATCCGCCCGAGGCGTTGAACGGTGCCACGGTTCAGGGTCTTTACGGAGCGGACGGCGACGATGACGTGCTGTTTTTAGGCGGCAGTGCGGCCGCGCCCGGCGAGGATGCCTTCAGCGCGCCGGGGGATTTCTTCTGCTTTTATCAGACCGCCACCGAGCGGCTGGGCAGCTACGGCGCCCCGGTCACCGGCTACTGCCGCCTGAAGGACGGGCGGTTAGCGGTGCTGAAGGACGATCCCGGCGGCTCCACCGTCTTTTTCCGCTCCCACGATATCGTGGAGGTGGGGGCGACCCTGGCCGGGGAGCCCTACCGGGTGGAGGTGTATCCCTCACGCACCGGCGCGTCGGTGGACGGCTGCGTCAGCCCCCGCACGGTGGGGGTGGCGGGCAACGAGCCCGTCTTTCTGGCACGCACCGGCCTTTATAGCGTCCGCAGCGTTTCCAACGAGCTCATCGATCTGAGTGAGACGGTGCGGCGAAGCATCCCCATCGATCCCTTGCTCACCACCCTGGACGTGGGCGAGGCCCGCTCCGTCTGCTGGCAGAATTATTATCTGCTGGCCTTTGGGAATACGGCGTTCGTCACCGACGGCAGGCGGGACGGGGACGGTCAGCTTCGGTTTCTCAAGTGGCGGCTGGCCCATCCGGTGAGTGCGTTTGGTGCGGCGGCGGGGCGGCTGTACTTTGGTACGGCCGATGGGGGCCTCTATCGCTTCGGTGAGGGAACCGACGATGCCGGTGCCCCCATCACCGCCTATTGGCGGGCCCCCGCCGCCGAGACCGGAGACGGCAGAAACCTGCTGCTGCGCCGCCTTTGGGCGGCGGTCAGCCCCGGCTACGGAGCCACCCTTTCGGCACGGCTGTACCGGGATCGGGTTCCTCTGCCGCCCACCGAGGTGCCCCTTCACCGCACCGATCTCGGCGATTGGGATTTCGGTAACGTCAGCTTTGACGGCACCGCCGAGGCCCGCTGGGTCCCCTTGACCTACTGCACGGTGAACGGCAATTCCATCGCGGTGGAGGCGGATCTTTCTGCCGGCCCCGATCTGAAGCTTTGGGGCTTTCGTCTGACTTATGAAAAGGGAGGAAAAATGCAATGAATATCACCGATTTAAAGTTCACGGCCGAGGAGCTGGCCGCCAAAAGCGTCACCGCCCTGGCCGACCGCCCCGCCCTTTCTGCCGCCCAGCTCAAGGAGCGGTTGGATAGCGGGGACATCCGAGTCAAATTCAACGCGCTCATCGATCATCTGAGCGGAAAGGAGGAAGCATGATCAGTACCGTAGATCAATTACTGCTGAACGGCGACCAGCAGACCGCCATGAAGCGGGTCAAGCAGGCCTGGCAAAGCTATCAGCAGCAGGGGGACGTGGCCGGGATGCAGGCCGCCCATCAGCAGGCCGAGGCCATCCGCGCGGCGGCGGGGTACTCCGGGGGCGAGACGGGCAGTGAGTACCGCCTCTTGGAGACTGCAAACGCCCCCGCAGGCTACGGCGCCTACGAAAAGCTGGTGCAGAATTACGCCGGCGGCGGGATGAACGCCATTGCGACGGGCTATGCCGCTCAGCTGGCTGAGCTGGAACGGCAACGCAACGAAATTCTTGCCCGTGAGGAGCAGGATCAGTCCGCCGCCCGCTCGGCGGTGTGGAACACCCAGCGGCTGGCGGCGGACGGCCTTCTGACCCGTGGCCTTTCCAATACCGGCATTGCCGACGTCATCACCGCCACCGCCCTCAACCAGGCCTCTGCCAACGCCTACCAGGCCCTGCTGAACCGCAGAGCGGCACTGGATGAAAATACCGTCGCTAAAGCCGAGGCCGAGGCGGCCGCCCGAAGCGACGCCGCCGCCCTGCAGGTCGAGCTGGGCACCCTGTTGGGGGACGCCTACGCCAGCTTTTACGAGCAGGAGGCCGACCTGGCCGAATCCGCCGCCGACCGTGCGCTGACCTATCAGCTCCGGCAGATGAAGGATCAGGCTGACCTCAACGAGGCGGAGCAGGATTACTATTATCAATTGGCGCTGGCCCAGCTCAAGCGTCAGTGGGAAGTGGAGGATCTCAAGCAGGAATGGTAACCAATGAACAAGCCGTCAGCCACGACTACTGCGCCGTGCGCAGCGGCGGCATCGAGCGGGTGCAGAAGAT
Organism: uncultured Eubacteriales bacterium; assembly: GCA_964383835.1. Lineage (GTDB taxonomy): Bacteria > Bacillota > Clostridia > Oscillospirales > QAKW01 > QAKW01. Next base: position 1,217 of record CAYLIT010000027.1, on the reverse strand, counting down.
GGCCGAGCGACGGTTGGACGGCCACGGTCAGAAGCTGGACGATCTGACCCGCGCCTGCATCCAGCTGACGGCGGCGGTGGATCGCGTATCGCTGATCTTGGAAAAGCAGGATCGCAGGCTGGATCGGGTGGAGGATCGGGGACTGCTTCCCTTCCTCCAAAGCCCCGCCGGTAAGGCGGTGATCCGCTGGGTGGGGCTGGGTCTGCTGGTTCTGCTGGCCGCCGGGGTCGGCGTCAATCTTTTGGAATTTACGGAGGTGTTCACGTCATGAACAAGCAAACGCTTTTAAGAACGATCGTTCTGGTATTGGCACTGGTCAATCAACTGCTGACGGCCTGGGGCAAAAATCCCCTGCCCTTCAGCGACGAAGCGGTCTACGAGGGGTGCTCGGCGGTGCTGACCGCCCTCAGCTCCCTGTGGGCCTGGTGGAAGAATAACAGCTTCACCCCTGCGGCCATCGAGGCGGATCGGGTGCTGGCTGTCTTGAAGGAGGGAGCCCGATGACCCGTCTCCCCGTCACCGGAGCCTTTCAGCTCACCGCCACCTACGGTCAGCAGGGCAGCTACTGGAAGAACGGCCACAAGGGCGTAGACCTTGTGGCAGAGGATCGTCGGGTGTTCTGCACCTGTGAGGGAACCGTCCGGGTGGTGGCCTACGACGAGAGCGGCTGGGGACAGTATCTTTCGGTGGGCGACGGTGAAGGCCGCCGCCACCTCTTCTGCCACCTGGTGCAGGGGAGCGTCACCGTCAAGCCCGGCGATAAGGTCACCCCTCTCACGGTGCTGGGCACCATGGGCGCTACCGGCAACGTCACCGGCGTCCACCTGCATTATCAGCTCCAGCAGGGCGAGACGGTCGTCGATCCTACCTCGTATCTGGGGCTTCCCAACCGCAAGGGGAGCTATCATTCTAAGGACTTCGAGGAGGTGAAAGCCGTGACCTTTAAAGACGAAGCCGCCATCCCCGCCTGGGCGAAGGAGGCGGTGCAGACCGTTTCCGACGCGGGCTGGATGCTGGGGGACGACAAGGGGAATTTCAACCCCAACGAGCCCGTTACGAGAGCCGAGCTTGCAGTGGTCTTGGCAAGACTTGGAATGAAATAATAAAGAAAAAAGAATAAAGAATAAAGAATAAAGAATAAAAAAGGAAGAAAACCGCACGACCGTGCGGTTTTCAACCAATTTTATAATTTATAATTTATTATTTATTATTTTCAA
>CAYLIT010000026.1:0-13625 GCA_964383835.1 uncultured Eubacteriales bacterium | reverse complement strand
ATCATTAATGGCCTCCTGCAACGTGATCCCCAGGCGAAACGGAATCATTTTTGCTACCGCATCTACTTCACCATAAGGAATACCCATAGCGCGCCCAACGTCACGCACCGCCTGCTTGGCAGCCATTGTTCCGAAGGTGACGATCTGTGCAACGTTATCGGCGCCGTATTTATCGATCACATAGTCAATCACCTTACCGCGGTTTTCATAGCAAAAGTCAATATCGATATCCGGCATCGTCACACGTTCCGGGTTCAGAAAACGCTCAAAAAGCAGATCATATTCAATGGGATCGATATCGGTAATTTTCAAGCTATAAGAGACCAGGGAGCCAGCCGCGCTTCCACGCCCCGGTCCCACCGGAATATCATGATTTTTAGCATAAGAAATAAAGTCACTCACGATCAGGAAATAATCTACATATCCCATATCGCGAATGGTAGTCAGTTCATAATCCAACCGTTCGCGCAAGGCGGTCGTTGTTTCACCGTAGCGAGCGGCAAGCCCGGCGTAGCATTGCTCTTGCAGATAAGCAAAACTATCCGTCACACCGGCAGGAAGTCGAAATTTCGGCAGATGGAACTGACCGAATTCAAAATCATAATTGCAGGAATCGGCGATCCTAACGGTATTGGCAAGTGCATCACCATATCCTGCAAACAAATCCGCCATCTCTTCCCCACTCTTAAGATAGAATTCATCCGCATCAAAGCCGGGTGCATCCTCGTCATTCAGCGTTTTGTTCATCTGAATGCACATCAAAACTTTTTGGGTAAAAGCATCCTGTTTGGTAATATAGTGAGCGTCATTGGTTGCCACCACAGGAATACCGGTTTCTTCGTGTATCCGCATCTGACCGGGCAGGATCACGGTATCTTCTTTATAGCCATGGTTCTGCAATTCCAAATAATAATCATCACCGAAGATATTACGGTAACGAAGTGCTTCTTCTTTAGCCCCCTCATAATCGCCGTTCAACAGCTTTTGTTGTACCGAACCACCGATACAACCGGAAAGGCAGATCAAGCCCTCATGGTATTGCTCCAATAGTTCAAAATCAGCGCGGGGCTTAAAATAAAAGCCCTCAGTAAATCCCTTGGAAACAATCTTCGTCAGGTTGTGATATCCGACCCGGTCTTTCACCAACAGGATCAAGTGAGAATATTTACCATCCAGATTATACTGCTTGTCCCGTCGGCCATGGGGAGCCATATAGATCTCACAACCGATAATGGGCTTGATCCCCTCGTTCCGGCAAGCCTTATAAAAGTCAACCACACCGTACATAACACCATGGTCGGTGATCGCAAGGGCAGACTGACCCAAAGCCTTTGCCCGGGCCACCACTTCGTTAATGCGGCAAGCACCGTCTAAAAGGCTATACTCAGTATGCAGATGCAGATGAACAAATTCCTTCATGCTTTTCTCACTTTAAATACCCTTGGCAAAATCAATAATTTTATTCAGCTTACGGCTGAGGCTGGGCTTGCTGAGCCGACCGTCGCAGAGGGCCGTCAGCTCAGTCAGATTTTTAGTTGGATTTTCCTGCCGCAAAATCGCCACATAAAGCAGATCCTCAGGCAATGCGGATAACCCAACCTTCTCTTTGATCTTTTCGATCGCATGGATCTGCTCTACCGCCTTATTCAACGCTTTATCAATATTATAAGCGGTGCAGTTATCAACACGGTTATTGTTGTTATTAGTTTCCTTTTCGATCTTGACATTCATGAGTTCGAAAGCGGCAGTACGCGCCCCAAGGATATAGAGCAAGTCATAGATCTGCTGACTATCCTTAAGGTAAACCACATAGTTAGAACGACGCACCACCATCTTACAGAGAATTCTGCGTTGATTTAAAAATTCAAGGGTAGACTTTGCGGTTATGTAATTGGCGGTAACCAGTTCAAAGTGATATCCGCTGACCGGGTCGCTGAAATATCCGCCGGCTAAAACTGCACCGCGCAAAAAGGCAGAAAGCTGATCCTTTTGACGAATGAGTTGTTCGTTCACGCGCATGAGCGGTCCCTCGGCACCGCTCATTCCCAGCTTCTCATAAAGAAGCTTTAACGAAGCGCCTTTCATCGTGGCCATATAAGTCACACCCGTTTCGCTCATTTCAAAAAAAACGCCAAGCAGAGCTGCAGAAAGACTCTGCAGACGGTTGATCACGAATACATTTTCGGTCGAAAGCTTGAGATGCTCGCCGGTAACAGACTGGCCAAAAAGCACCATGCCGTAAAACTCTGCCAATTTGCAGGCATCGTTTTTTTCTTCGATCTTACATATTTCTTCTTTTACGTCAAAACAAAAGGACACCTGCTAATTACCTCTTTCACTTATTCTCCCAAAAAACGGATCTCACATTCCAGCATAACACCAAATTGTTTTTGGACCGTATCCTGAACATGAGCGATCAATGCACGCACATCATCGCCGGTCGCATGATCATAATTGATAATAAATCCGGCATGCTTTTCGCTAACCTGCGCACCACCAATGGAAAAGCCCTTTAGACCGGAATCTTCGATCAGTTTGCCGGCAAAATATCCCTCTGGACGCTTAAAGGTGCTCCCTGCGCTGGGATATTCCAACGGTTGCTTATCACGACGGCGCTGCTGCAGATCCTCGATCGTGGACAAGATTACTTTGGCATCTCCTTTTTGAAGTTGAAGCTCTGTGGCGAGGATCAGATACTGCGGATGCTGCATAAAAAAGCTTTTACGGTAACCGAAATCGTGTGCATCCTTTTCAAGTATGCAAAACTCGCCGACCTCATTCATATAATGCGTTCTGATGACGATCCGGTCCATGGAGCCGCCATAGGCACCGGCATTCATAAACACTGCGCCGCCAACAGTACCCGGGATCCCATGGGCAAATTCCAAGCCCGAAAAGCCAGATTTAGCTGCAAAGGAAGAAGCCTTTACACACTTGACACCGGCACCGACACAAAGAACACCGTTCTCATTTAAAGCAAGTTCTGCCAAACGGTCGGTTTTAATGATCCAATCATGGCAACCGCGATCACTCCCTAACATATTTGAGCCATTTCCGAGATAGATCAGTTTTTTGCCGTATTCTTTGGCAAGGCCAAGCAATGCAGCGCACTGTTCCACCGATTCGGGATACAACACCATATCGGCAGCCCCCCCCACTTTAAAGGTGGTCAGATCTGCCAAAGTGGCGGTTTCACAGAATGAAATATGAAGTTTCTTCAGTCGCTCCTGTAAAGAATTCATAAATACCTCATTAAAAATCAAACAAACTTAATTGCGCACTGACCGGGACATCACCAAAGACGCCCTCTTTATTCAAAAGTTCACATACTGTAGTAGAAATTCCGGCGCGAACACGGAACTCTTCCTGGGAAAAGACATCTCCCTCATCCCGTGCTCTGACGATGTTATATGCAGCGTTTTCACCCACACCGCTCAACACGCTGAAAGGCATCCGGATGCCTTCCTCTTCAATGGTAAAGGAAGTAGCCTGAGATTTATAGAGATGGACCGGTAAAAAGCGGATCCCACGTGCCATCGCTTCAATAACCACCTGATAAGTATTGATGGTTTCATCATCCTTGGCAGTCTTGGCCTTTCCAAGATTTTCAAGACTGCGGATCACGCCGCGAAGATGGTCAATGCCTTTCACAACATCCACCGCATTAAAGCCCTCGGGACGAACTGAGAAGGTGGCGCAGTAAAACTCCTTGGGATAATGGATCTTATAGTAACCCAAACGCATGGCGCCCATTACGTACGCGGCGGCATGAGCCTTGGGGAACATATATTTGATCTTCAAGCAGCTATCCAGGTACCAATCGGGAAGATCATGGCTCTTCATTGCTTCGATCATCTCATCGGTCAGTTGCTTCTTTGCCTTACCCTTACGCACGATCTCCATGATCTTAAAGGCCATGCTGGGCTCCAGGCCCTTATGGATCAGATAGACCATGATATTATCACGAGTACCGATAACATCCTTGATCTCGCACTTTCCTTCCTTGATCAGATCCTGCGCATTGCCGATCCAAACATCGGTACCGTGGGAAAGACCGGAAATCTGCAGCAGCTCCGAAAAGTTCTTGGGGCGTGCCTCCATCATCATCTGACGCACAAACTTGGTCCCCATCTCCGGCAAGGCGAGCGTTCCGGTCTCGCAATCGATTTCTTCCGGAGTAACACCAAGAGCCTTGGGGCTGGTCAAAAGACTGTAAACCTCGGGATCATTCATGGGAATATCCACGAATTTCAACGGAGTCAGGTCCTCAAGGTGTTTCAAGAGGGTGGGCACATCGTGCCCGAGAATGTCCAATTTCAGAATGGTATCGTGAAGCGAATGGAAATCAAAGTGGGTCGTAAGAATATCGGATTCCTGGTCGTCGGCCGGGTGTTGAATGGGGCAGAAATCATATACACTGTATTTCTTGGGAATAACGACCATGCCGGCAGGATGCTGACCGGTGGTACGTTTAATACCAACGCAACCGTCTACCCAGCGTTGTTCCTCGGCCTTATTCAGCTTCATCCCCTTGCCTTCCAGGTACTTCTTCACATAGCCGTACGCGGTCTTATCCGCAAGGGTACCGATGGTTCCGGCCTTAAATACATAACCCTCTCCGAACAGCTCTTCAACGTATTTATGGGCCGTTGACTGATATTCGCCAGAGAAGTTCAGGTCGATATCCGGCACCTTATCACCTTTAAAGCCCAAGAAGGTTTCAAAAGGAATATCATGTCCGTCAGTTTTCATCGGCTTTCCACAATTCGGGCAATCCTTATCGGGAAGGTCAAAGCCGGATCCAACAGAGCCGTCTTCAAAAAATTCGCTATGCTTACAATGCGGGCAGATATAATGAGGCGGTAGAGGATTAACCTCGGAAATACCGATCATAGAAGCCGCAAAGGATGAGCCTACAGAACCACGGGAACCGACAGAATAGCCTGCTTCATTTGACTTCATGACCAGCTTTTGAGAGATCATATACATAACCGAATAGCCGTTACCAATGATGGAGGTCAGCTCACGGTCCAACCGTTCTTCAACCAGCTTCGGTAAAGGATCACCGTAGATATCATGTGCTGTTTTCCATGCAATGGAACGCAATTCCTCTTCTGCGCCCTCCATTTCGGGAGCGTGCATTCCAAATGGGATCGGAATAAGTTCTTCCACCATATCCGCGATTTTATTGGGATTTTCAACGACGATCTGATGAGCCTTCTCATAGGGCAGATATTCAAACTCCGCCAACATTTCATCGGTCGTACGGAAATAAAGCGGCGGCTGATTATCGGCATCATCGAAGCCGTTACCTGCCATCAAAACGCGGCGGAACACCTCATCACGGGCATCCAAAAAATGAACGTCACAGGTAGCAACGACCATTTTACCCAACTCTTCGCCAAGGCTGATGATCTTTTTATTAAAATTCTGCAGATCCTCTTCACTGGACGCAGTACCGTTCCGCAGCATATAGGCATTATTCCCCAGCGGCTGAACCTCAAGATAATCATAAAATGAAGCGATCTCACGAATTCTTTCTTCAGGCTCTTGATTGACGATCGAACGGAAAAGCTCGCCGGCTTCGCAGGCACTCCCGATGATCAAACCTTCACGCAGTTGCTCGATCTCGGACCGATACATCAGCGGCCGACGGTAAAAATGCTTGATATTAGAATTAGAGATCAGCTCATACAGATGCTTTAAACCGACCTTGTTTTTTACCAAAATAATGATATGGTAGCGCGGCGTTTGTTTCAGGCGGTAAGTACTCTCGGGATCAAAGCCCGGAACGGTATCATCCACCAAATAACCCTCCACGCCGTAAATCATTTTAATGCCGCAATCACTGGCGGCAGCCTGAGCGCCGGGATAATTCTGCAGATTGCCGTGGTCGGTGATTGCAATGGCTTTATGCCCCCACATGGCAGCACGGCGAACATAATCCTCGATAGTATTGACCGCGTCCATCGCCGACATATTGGTGTGCAAATGCAGTTCAACGCGTTTTTCATCTGCGTGATCTTGGCGAATGATATACTTTGCCTCAAAAATGCACTTGGCGTTTATAACATAATCTTCTTCATACTTATCATAGACGGCCTGACCGGTTGCGCCAACCGCCTTGCCGGACTTTAATTGGCCGGAGATCTCGTCTGCCCGTTCTGCAGGTACCATAAACTTCAAGATAATAGAACTGGTATAGTCGGTTACATAAACAGAAAAACGTACATTCTTCTGATCCCAAGTGGTCCGGCTATCACATTTAAAAATATTACCCAATACCGAAACCGTACCATCAACCTGGTTGACCGTATCCATCTTATAAAAATTCTTTCCGATACGGTCGCCAAGGATGGTTTTATCGGTAGGCTTAAAGGGAATATCGGGCATTTCCGTCACCACCGGAGCAGAACGCCGCCACTCACGTTTAACCGGCTCTTTGGGCGGAGGCGGTGCAGGAATCTCTTCGGGCAAGGGCGGCAATTCAATCGGTTCCGGTATCTCCTGTCGGTTGCTGTTATCAACTTGAGTTGCGCCGGCAAATTCGATTTTATAAGGTGTGCAATACCACTCCCGCAAAATCTCTGCCAGAGTGTTCTGAACCCCAAGCGCCTTCATGATATCCAAGCCACCGTAACGCAAAGACACCGTGAGAGTCTCACCGTTCAGCTCGGCAGTAGAATCATTTAAAAAACCGTTAACGCCGCCGTTTTTACGCTTAGCGCAGAGCACGATATCATCCCAATGCTCCGCGCAAAACGTAATATTCAAAAAAGAAGGGATGATCTCAACCGTATGAAGCTCATAGGTGGTTTTCACCTTTTCTTCCAATTTCAAAATATGGAAAAACGGCACATAGCCCGGAAATTCCGCATGTGCCTTTATCATTCTATGCTCCTGGTTGACCTCTACCTTAGTAGCAAAGGCACCATCCAGAAGACGCTGTTCATCCTCCGTGAAGATACAGCGCTTAAAAAAACTAAGTAGGTTTTTATTTCCCATTTCAAACTTCCCTTGACATTTCTTCTATTTCTGCCATCAAAGCATCAAAAAGCAGATGCTCCGGAACCTTCTTTACAATTTTACCCTTTTTAAAAATAAGGCCTTCCCCATCGCCGCCGGCAATTCCCACATCAGCTTCACGGGCCTCGCCGGGTCCATTGACAGCACAGCCCATAACAGCAACCTTTAAGCCCCTGTGATTGTTCTCAAGGGCTTTTTCCACACGTTCTGCAATCTCAATTACGGGAATCTTGGTTCGTCCGCAGGTGGGGCAAGAAACAAGCTGACAAGCGCCTTCAACAAGATCCAGCGCTTTGAGGATACGATAACCGGCATATATCTCTTCCACCGGATCAGCAGTAAGTGAAACACGGATGGTAGAACCGATCCCATCGGCCAGCAAACTGCCGATACCGATGGCATTCTTAACCAATCCCATCTCACGGGTACCTGCTTCAGTCACTCCTAAATGGAAGGGGTAATCACAAACATCATTCAGCAAACGGTAGGCAGAAATCATTTTGCGTACATCGGAACTTTTGATAGAGATCACGATATCATGAAAATCCAGACGCTCTAATATACGCACATGGCGCATGGCGCTTTCTACCATCGCCTCCGGCACGGGAGAGCCGTACTTTTCAAGCAATTCCCGTTCCAGAGAACCGCCGTTAACGCCGATGCGGATGGGAATATTCTTTGCTTTACAGGTGTCCACCACTGCTTTAACCTTTTCTTCCGAGCCGATATTACCGGGGTTGATCCGAATTTTATCGGCACCGGCCTCAACCGAGGCGATTGCCATCCGGTAATCATAATGAATATCGGCAACGACCGGCATCGACACGGTCTGCTTCAAGCGGCGGATAGTCTCGAGACAGTCACGGTTCGGTTCACTCCCCCGCACGATCTGGCATCCTGCTTTTTCAAAAGCAACGGCCTGCGCCACAGCAGCATCGTGATCACCAGCAGCGGTATTCAGCATCGATTGGACATAAACTTGCCCATCGCCAAAAGTTAAATTACCGACCCGAACTTTTTTAGACACTCAAATCACCCCTAAAACAAATTAATAATATCCTTAAAAGTCACGACTACCATCAAACCCATCAATAAGATCAATCCCACACCGTTCAATGCGGTCTCGACTTTGGGGTTCAACGGTTTTCGACGGATGGCCTCAATTAAAAGCAACAGGATCCTGCCGCCATCCAAGGCCGGAAACGGCAACAGATTCATAATACCGAGATTGATGGAGATAAACGCAACCACCAACAAAAGCGAGGGCAATCCATTGGAGGCACTTTCCCCAATAGCCGAAGCAGTTCCCACCGGGCCGCTGACCTGATTATAATCCGCTTCCATTGTAAAGATTGAACCCACAAAGGAGTAGATCGACCGGGAAACGGAAACGGTATAGCCGAACGAATATTCAAAGACCGAGAATACATTTCGTTTTTCTCCGTAAACCTTAAAATCAGTATCATGAAAAGAACCAAATCGTTCATCTTCAATTTTGGGAAACTGTACATCATGAAGTTGTACCTTTTTCCCCTCTCTTTTTACGGTCAGATCAAAATCCTCCGCCTTACTGTCTTTAGTAAGAGCATAGGAAATATCCATATAGGAGAAAATGCGATAGCCATCGATGGCTACGATCTGATCCCCCTCCTGCAGTCCGCTCGCAGAGGAAACTGCATCCTCATTGAATTGTGCAACCACCGTAGTGGGATAGGCAGAGATGGTGGCATTAATACAGCAGATCAGCAAAAAGCCCATCAGGATATTCATTGCAGCGCCCATCACGAGGACAAGGAACCGTTTCCACTTAGGTTTTTTGGTAAAAGCATTCTCGTCATCGCTATCACCATCTTCCCCTTCCATTTGCACAAAACCGCCGATAGGGAGCGCCCGAATGCAAAAACGACAAAGCTTACCCTCGCGCTTAAACAGCGCCGGCCCCATGCCGATGGAAAACTCATGAACCTTGATCTTGGCCCAAACTGCTGTGAAAAAGTGGCCAGCCTCATGAGAGAGAATCAAAACCCCAAATACCAGTACTGTAATTACGATGTTAAAAACGATCTGCATTAAAAATTACCCTCTTCATATAGCTTGCAAACACAGGCTCTGGCAATGCGGTCCGCCTCCAGAACATTTTCAAGTTTTGTAGCGTCACCATTCGGAGTTTCAGCCAAGGCACGCTCAACTAAAACTGCAATTTCCAGGAATCGGACCTTCCCCTCCAAAAAGAGCGCCACCGCCTGCTCGTTGGCTCCGTTTAACACCGTGGGATAAAGTCCGCCGGCGCGACTGGCCTGCTTTGCCAGCTTCAGGCAGGCGAAGGTATCCTCATCCGCTTCAGCGAAGTGCAGAGTTTTACCGATCAGAGAAAGAGAAAAATCACCGCTCTGCACACGGGCCGGATAGGTCAGTGCATACTTGATGGGTAAATACATTGAAGGAACCCCCATCTGAGCAATAACGGAATGGTCCTCAAATTCCACCGCAGAATGGACGATACTCTCGCGGTGGACGACCACTTCGATCTGATCATCGGTCACGTCAAACAGCCATTTGGCCTCCATCCACTCCAGACCCTTGTTCATCAAAGTAGCGCTATCGATAGTGATTTTAGAGCCCATGCTCCAGTTCGGATGCTTCAACGCATCACCGACCGTCACCCACTCCAATTCTGCTTTGGTACGGCCAAAAAACGGTCCGCCGGATGCAGTCAGCAACAACTTATTGATCCTATTACCGTCAGCCCGCTGCAAGCACTGGAATATCGCGCTGTGCTCACTGTCTACCGGCAAAATGCGCACCCCTTTTACAGCGGCGGCAGGCATGACGATCTGACCGGCACATACCAAGGTTTCTTTATTGGCAAGGCCGATATCCTTCCCAGCTTCGATGGCCGCAAGAGTCGGCTTCAAGCCGATCATTCCCATCATCGCCGTCACGACTAGGTCAGCCTCCGGTGCAGAAGCCACCAGGCAATTTCCTTCATCGCCGGTATAGACCTCGCAAGGAAAATCACCCAATCTTTGTTTTAGTATCTCCGCCCGGTCAGCATCATATACGCTGGCCAGCGGTACTTGAAATTCGCGAATCTGCTGTTCCAGCAGATCAATGTTACTCCCGGCAGAAAGGGCCACGACACGAATACCCAGATCTCTGCAAACCTGCAGAGTCTGGGTACCGATAGAGCCCGTTGAGCCGAGGATCGAAATCTTCTTCATTAAACTCACCCTATAAAGCTCTGTGTATTCATCAACGCATAAAACATCGGTGCAATAAAGATCAAGCTATCCAACCGATCCAGAATGCCACCGTGGCCGGGCAGGATCTTACCGAAATCCTTGATCCCATAAGAACGCTTAATGTAAGAGAACGAAAGATCACCGATCTGGCCGATGATGGTACAGCAGAAGCTGTACAACAGCACCAGCAACCAATTGATGGAAGCGCCGGTAACGTTTTGATAAATATAGCAGAACAAAAAGTAAACCGCAATGGAAAACACCGCGCCGCCGATACAACCCTCGATGGATTTTTTAGGGCTGATCTGCGGAAAAGGATGGTGCTTACCGATCAAAATTCCCACAAGGTAGGCAAAAATGTCAGTACACCATGCACTGCAGACAATACACAGAATCATAAAGAAGAGACCGTGCGGCTCGAGTCTGCGGATCAAAATAATATTACTCAAAAAGCACGTGATGACAAAGGTGACAAACATTGCAACCGTCGCCTCACTGAATTTTGTTTTTTCGAAATTCATCATCAGCGTGATAAACAGAAAAACAAGGTAAAGGAACGAAATGATGATGACACCGAAATACGGACTGCGATGAGGATATAGAAAATCCTGCAGTAAGAAAGAAAGCGGAACCGCGGCGCCGTAAACTAAGCTGGGGATTAGCAATCTCTTTTTGGTGACACAGCCGGTACAGGTAAGGGCCTCGGTCACACACACGCAGATCAAAGCCGCAATGGCGATCTCAAAAAACGGTGAAAAACCGGAGATGGCAAACAGGAACAGAAAGATCCCCAAAATGATCAATGAGGTCCATAGTCTTTTAAAGAAATTTTCTTTCATACTCCCCCAAACCTCCTGTTCCGTTTTTGATAGTCAATAATAGCCTGATCCAGATCTTCCGGCTTGAAATCCGGCCAAAGAATATCGGAATACCAGAACTCGGCGTACGCCGATTGCCACAGCAAAAAGTTGGAAAGTCGCTTTTCACCGCTAGGACGGATCACCAGATCCACCGCATCACAATCATCAAAATAGAGCATCTTTCCAAAGGTCTCCGGTGTGATATCCTCCACCTTCAGTTCCCCGGACTGAACACGCCGCGCCGCCTCGCGAGCCGCATAAGCGATCTCGTGCTGACCGCCGTAGTTCATGGCGATATTCAACGTGAGACCCGGGAAACCTTTGGTTACCTCTACGATCTGTTCCATCTTATTCAAAAGATTACCGGAAAAAGCGGACATATCACCCAGAAAACGAATCCGTACCCGTTCCTTTTCAAAGGTATTCAAAGCATCGTCAATAAATTCTTCCAATACCTTCATGATCCGGGAAGCCTGTTCCTCGGGGCGTTGCCGGTTCTCGGTAGAAAAAGCATAGACCGTAAGATTCTTCAGACCGATATCACGGGCATAGTAGGCAATGGCTTTAAAGACTTTGGCACCGGCCACGTGACCCGCATAACGGGGCAATCCCCGCTTTTGCGCCCAGCGACCGTTGCCGTCCATGATAATTCCCACATGCTTCGGCAAACGTTCCGGATCGATCATTTCGTTTTTCTTTTTCATCAAACTCAAAGCGAACTCCCTTTAGAATAAATCATCGCGTGATTAAACCGCCATGATCTCCTTTTCTTTTTCAGCGACCATCTTATCAATCTCTGTGGTATATTTATCGGTCAGCTTCTGAACATCGGTCTCAATGCTCTTCATCTCATCCTCGGTGATCTCCTTGGATTTTTCCTGCTTTTTGAACTTATCCAAAGCATCACGCCGGACGTTACGAACTGCAACCTTAGCGTCCTCACCCAGCTTTTTAGCCTCCTTAGCAAGCTCCTTACGACGTTCTTCGGTGGGCTGAGGGAAGCTCAGACGGATCACCTTACCGTCGTTGGAAGGGGTGATGCCGATATCGGAAGCAAGAATAGCTTTTTCGATCTCCTTCACCAAGGTAACGTCCCAGGGCTGAATCATCAGCATACGAGGTTCGGGAACGCTGACAGCGGCAACCTCGTTGATCTTGCTGGATGCGCCGTAATAATCCACGCGCAAACGGTCCAGAACTGCAGGATTGGCACGGCCTGCGCGTAAGCCTGCATAATCGTTGCCCAGAGCAACCAGGGTTTTCTTCATCTTGTCTTCAAATTCAGTGTAGTTAGCCATTGTTTATTCTCCTTTATTATCAATAGTTGTACCGATATCCTCGCCCATCACCGCACGAACGATGTTGGAAGGATCGGACATATCAAATACATAGATGGGGATATTGTTATCGTTACAAAGAGCAGCGGCGGCGCTGTCCATAACGCCCAACTGATTTTTAAGAATATCCATATAGCGGATATGATGCAGTTTCTTGGCATTGGGATCCTTTTTGGGATCGGCAGTATAAACACCGTCGACGTTCGTGGCCTTGAAGATCACGTCTGCATTGATCTCTGCCGCACGGAGAGCCGCGCAGGTATCGGTGGAAAAGTAGGGGTTTCCGGTACCGCTTGCGAAGATCACCACATAGCCCTTTTCAAGATGGTGAATGGCACGGTTACGGATAAAGGGCTCTGCGATCTGACGCATCTCGATTGCGCTCATTACACGGCACTCAACACCATTCTGCATCAAAGCATCCTGAACGGTCAGCGCATTCATGGTAGTAGCCAGCATACCGATGTAATCGGCACGGGTGCGGTCCATCTGCTGATTGCTTCTTCCACGCCAGTAGTTGCCGCCGCCCACAACGATCGCCACCTGAACACCTTTCTCGACACATTCTTTGATGTAAGAGCCGATCTTCAGAACGTAATCGAAATCGATGCCGGTCTTTCCGCTGCCGGCAAGCGCTTCGCCGCTCAATTTCAAAAGGATTCTGCGATATGCAATATCTGCCATATTATCCACACTCCTATATAAAAGTTTATTTATAAATATTATAATATATTATAGGCGTATTGTAAAGAAAAAATATTAAAAAAGAGGTGATCATTTAAGACCACCTCTTTCGTTTCTGTTAGTTCTTTTTGATTGCGATCTGCGGAACCTTTGCAATCAACAACGCCGCAACGGCCGTAATAATGATCTCAGGAAGCATATACATTCCATTATACACAATGCTGTAGATCAACCCAAGCATACCGGGAGCAACAGTTTCTACCAACTTTGCACCCCACGCCGGGAACCCTTCCTGCGTAAAGAACCACTCTGACCAACCGGCAAACAGAATATAACCGGAGAGAATATGGGCCACATAGCGTGCAAAAAGTGCCACCAGGCTACCGCACATCAAAGAAACGCCCGGCTCTTTTATTTTATTACGGAACACACCGCCAAGTCCCAAAAGAGTATAGGCCATAATATAATCCAGAAAG